>JBIPLT010000036.1:0-15639 GCA_044368255.1 Flavobacteriales bacterium | reverse complement strand
AGGTTATACCTTTTCTTGTTTTAATGCAGGAACACAAGGTGTAGATAAGTTTATCCAACTAAAAGCGGAGGATTGCGCTAATAAATAACCTAAAATTAAAAGATTAGCCATAAAATTCTTTACGGTTTATATTCTTTTTTCGATTGAAATAAATTTATTTGCACATGTAATAGCTTCAGACTTTACGGATGCAATTAATGACCTTACAAATCCAAATCTTATAATTGACGTAACTCGTTTTGGTTTGGTCAATCAAATTGCTTTTTCTAGTTCTGATTCAAATCCTTCAATAAATCCAGCTGGCACAAATTCTGTTTGTTTGCGGTAGAACAAAATTTTACTTGGATAATAATTACGGTTGTTACAATCCGCACTTTTGAATTTTCAATGGGTGATAGTACTTTTCCTAGATGTATGAATTGGATTATGTGGCCATGTTAACGAGAAGGTTATGATTGATGTTTATGCATGGAAAATTACTGTATCCAATCGAAATACAGGTTTATTTGTGGAATGATTTGGTCATATAACTGTTTTTAAATAGCCTTTTCTTAACTCTCTTTCTATTTATTGGGATTTAATAAGCAACCATTTCTTACCTTCACGTCCTATTAAAGAATAAACCCATGATGTATGAAGAATAACATTTTTACACTATTTTTTATTTTAACCTCTGGTTTTGTATTTGCTCAGGTAAATACCGAAAATGGCCAACGAGGTAAAATTAAATATTCAGACAAGAGCATTTTGAAATCTGCTGATACTAAAAAGCCAGAGGTTTCAAAACCTGTGGTGGTGGAAGAAACTGAACCGGTAATAATTCAGAGGTTAGAATATAAATCTGAAGAAAGTGTTCAGCCAAAAAACGAAATCGGGAATGAAACCAAAACAGAAAAATTAGAATTGGCTCCTGTTAGAACCATCGAAGATGAAATAGCTGAATTAGATATTAAAATTAAAGCCATTGATGCAAAAGTGGAATGGGTGAAAAATAATTCAGCAGAAGATGCGAAAGCAAAAGCAAATGGTTGGTACGATCAAATGAATGGATACAAACAGAATTATTTATTACAAACAGAAGAATTAAATAAATTAAAGAAATAATTATGAGATATTTTTATTCATTATTATTTTTTGTTGTATGCCTTATTGGCATTCAAACAAAAATTAATGCACAAGCTAGTTGTGCTGCTGCAGCTCCTTTTTGTACTTCCTCAGGAGTTAGCTTCCCTGCTTCTACAAATACAACCGCCGCCACAGGTCCTAATTATGGTTGTTTGCTTTCACAGCCTAATCCAGCTTGGTATTATTTAAATATTTCTACATCCGGCAACATTCAAATTAACTTAACAAACTCTGCCAACGTAGATATTGATTTTATCATTTGGGGACCTTTCGCTTCTCAAGCTGCAATGTGTGGAGGATTGAATAATTCTGGGATTGATTGTAGTTTTTCTACAGCTGCTAACGAGCAAGTCGATATCCCAAATGCTGTAGCAGGTCAATGGTACATGCTTTTAATTACCAATTTTTCGGGTCAGCCCACAAATATTTCTGCGACGGCACAAAATGCTCCCGGAACAGATGGAACCACCAATTGCGCCATTTTATGCAATATGACAGGACTAACCGCAAATCCTGGTGCTTGCGTATCTCCTGCTAATACTTTTACACTAACAGGAACTGTTACTGCAACTAATCCTCCTTCAACAGGAACTATGACGGTTACTAGCAGTTGCGGAGGATCTCAAATTTTTAATCCGCCTTTTGCGGGATCAATAAATTATACGTTACCCAACATACCTGCCAATGGCGCACCCTGCACCGTAACGGCCACTTATTCTGCCGACCCTACCTGTACTTTAACAACTAACTATGTGGCTCCTCCTTCCTGTAATGTGGTTGCTTGTAACATAAGTAATTTTACCGCAAATATTAGCGCCTGTGCAGTGGCAACCAATACTTATACCGTAAATGGTGCAGTTACTTTTACTAACCCTCCCGCAACAGGAACAATGACGGTTACCACCTGTGGAGGAAACTCACAAACTTTTAATGCTCCTTTTGTTTCTCCTATCAACTATAATATTACGGGTATTCCAGCAGACGGAACTACCAATTGCAATGTAACAGTGGTTTTTTCTGCTGCTGGGGCTTGTACTCAAACTGTAGGTCCATTTACTGAACCTGTTTGTCTTTGTAATATGGATAATATGGCAGTGAATGTTGGGACATGTGATCCCATTACAACAACCTATTCTGTTACTGTTGATTTAACTTTTACTTCACCACCTTCTACTGGAAATTTACAAGTTACCGTTTGCGGTGTGACACAAAATATTCCAATGCCTGCTACTTCTCCACAAACATTCACTTTTACAGGTCTTACTCCTGATGGTTTAGCTTGCAATGCAGTTTCTTCATTTACTGCTGCACCAGCTTGTGGAAATACAGTTCCTTTTACTGCGCCAACAGGATGTGATTGCGTGGTGGATGCCGGAACATTTACCGACAATATCGTGGGTAGTGGAACTACAAATTATTTATTGTGTTTTAATGATGTTTTAGATATTACAAGCAATGGAAACATGGTTGATCCCAATGTATCATTGAATAATCCAGGCGTTATATATGATCCAGGTTTGTGGTTGTTGGCTTATTCTTGTCCGCCAACAATTTTTCCTCAAGATGACTTACTTAATGACCCTTGTTTATTAGGTGTTGCTGATGATACAGATGGAGATTGGAGTATTTTAAATAATATTGGTGATGGTTCAACTGTTTATTTTGTTCCAGTAACTATGTATAGCATGGTTAATGGAACTTATTCTGCAACAGATTTCGCTGGCAGTTGCTATGATTTTGGTCCTGTTTATTCGGTTACTTTCCTTCCAGAGGTTTTAGCTACAGGTGTAGAAAGTTGTCCAAATGGAACGGTAACTGTTACGGTGAGTGGCGGAGTGCCTGCCACAACGGGAGGTAATTTCACAGCAAGTAATTTATCGCCAGCAACAGCGAGTTTTAATAATACTACTGCATCCAACAATGGAACAATTGTAATTTCAGGTTTAACCAACGGACAGATTTACTCTTTTGATATTGCGGATGCGAATGGTTGTCCTGTTACTTTTACAGGCGGACCTTTTGTTGGACCTGTAGCAACATCTATTAATCCAGCAGGCCCTTTCTGCTTATCAGATCCATCAGTAAATTTAGTGGATGTGCCAGCTACCACTGGAACGTATACAGGTACAGGAATTACGAATGCTGCTAATGGAACTTTTGACCCTACCACTGCAGGATTAGGAATTCATACTATCACTTATACACCAACAGGATGTTTCTTACCGTCCACCGTAAATATTTCTGTGAATGATATTTTTGACGCAACAATTAATCCTGCTGGGCCATTCTGTGCCTCTAATGGAAATACATTTTTAGGAGCGGTTGATGCTGGTGGCACATGGAGCGGAACGGGAATTGTTGGTGGAACGAATACAACAGGCGAATTTTCTCCATCACTTGCTGGTGCAGGAAACCATAATATTACTTATACTATTCTCGGAGCTTGTGGAGATGTAGGCACAACTGTAATTCAAGTTATCGCTGATGCAGATGCTACAATTACACCTGCGGGACCATTTTGTATTTCTGATCCTGCAGTGAACTTAGTAGGCGCACAAACAGGAGGAGTTTGGTCAGGAACGGGAATAACCTCGGCTGCCAATGGAACATTTAATCCAGCAACAGCAGGTGCAGGAACTCATACCATTACCTATAACATTGCTGGTGTTTGTGGAGATGTTCAAACTTCCAATATTACCGTAATAAGTTTATTTCCCTCTACCATAACACCAGTTGGACCATTTTGTCAAAATGCAGCTTCTGTTAATCTAGTAGGTGCTACGCCAGGTGGAACTTGGAGCGGAACAGGAATAACCAATACGGTTACTGGAACTTTTAATCCAAATACTGCAGGGCCAGGAACGCATACCATCACTTACACTTTGGGTGGAAATTGTGGTACTTCATCAACTTTAAATATTGTAGTTAACCCGTTACCAGTTCCAACTTTTTCAGCAGATGTTTTATCAGGATGTGCGCCATTAACCGTTACGCTAACGGACAATACTATTCCTGCAGCAAGCTCTACTGTTTGGACCATCGTTGGAGAAACAAGTTCGAATAATAATGGGTCTTTTATTTATACATTTAATAATCCAGGAGTTTATTCCGTTACTCTAACTTTAACTTCTGCGGCAGGTTGTGTTGGAACAACAACAATCAATAATATGATAAATGTGTTTCCAAATCCAGTTGCTGATTTTAGTTTTGGACCATCAGGAGCAGATATAACCAATTCATTAATTAATTTTACCAATGAATCTTCATTGAATGATTTGAATAATTGGGATTTTGGAGGATTAGGAAGTTCTACACAAGCTAATCCATCTTTTACATTTCCATCTGACTCGCCAGGTAATTATAATGTTTGTTTAGCTATTGAAACGGCTAATGGTTGCGTAGACACAACTTGTCAAACGATTATCATCAATGATATTTTCATTATTTATGTGCCTAATGCATTTACTCCAAATGAGGATGGAATCAACGATTATTTCCTTCCAATCTTAAGTGGTTTTGACCCACTTTCCTATGAATTGATAATCTTTAACCGTTGGGGTGAATTGATTTTTGAATCGCAAAGTCAAGGCGTTTGGTGGGATGGAACACATAAAGGAATCTTGTGCCAAGATGACGTTTATGTTTGGAAAATTAAAGTGAAAGACGCAATTGAAAACAAAAAGAGAGAATATATTGGTCATGTATCTTTATTGAAATAACGAAAAACATAACTCATAAATATTATCTCAAATTTATATTCGCGCTAAGCCTTGTAATTTTTTACGGGTAAATTAAATGCACTAAATGATGTGTTTTATGTTTATGGAAACTATATCGACCCTGAGACTTATTATTTGATGATTTTTAATAGCTGGGGAGAACTGGTTTTTCAAACAGAAGATTTGAATGCAGGGTGTGTTGGAACATTGAAAGGATTGAAAGCTCCTAATGATGTTTATGTTTGGCGATTAAAAACCGGATCGAAAAGCATCGAGAAATATTACGATAAAATGGGTTCTGTCACTTTAGTGAGATAATTACCAATAAATTTTATTAAGAAATCATTCTTATCTTTGAATTAAATTCAAGGAAAAAATGATTTCTATTATTAGCGGGACCAATCGAAAAGATAGTTATAGTTTGCGTGTTGCAAAAGTAGTTTCGGCTATTTTGGATGCTAAAGAAATTCCACATCGTTTATTATCCTTAGAAGAATTACCAAGAGAATTTGTTTTTACTAAAATTAACGAAGAAGAGGATTTAGCATTTGATCAATTAATAGAATTAAATATTTCGCAAGCAGAGAAATTTATTTTCATTATTTCAGAGTATAATGGAGGATTTCCTGGAATTCTAAAAGCATTTATTGACGCTACACATCCCAAACATTTTAAATCAAAGAAGGCCGCATTAATTGGTATTTCATCTGGAAGAGGGGCTGCATTACGTCCTTTAGATCATATGACAGGTGTTTTGCATTATCTTCAAGTAGAAGTTTTATCGCATAAACCAAAATTCTCGAATATTGAAAATAGTTTTGATGAGAATGATAAAATGAAAGATGAATCAGGATTAAAAAGTTTGAATGAGATGTGTGATAAGTTTTTGAAATTTTAATAATGCTTTCTAAAAAAACAAAATACGCCATTCATGCTTTGCTAAAATTAGCGAGAGAGAAAAAGCGCGGGCCTATTTTAATTTCAGAAATTTCGGAAAGTGAAAATATTCCTAAGAAATTTCTTGAAGCTATTTTATTAGAATTACGCAAGGCTGGAATTTTAGGAAGTAAAATGGGAAAGGGTGGAGGATATTATTTGATTCGAGAACCAAAAGATGTTAACCTTGCTGAGATAGTGAGACTATTTGACGGAGCCATTGCATTGGTTCCATGCGCTACGTTTCAATTCTATCAAAAATGCGATGACTGTAAGGATGAGGTGACTTGTGGATTGCGTTGGGTAATGAAAGATGTTAGAGATGCTACAGTGGAGAAATTAAAGACAAGTACACTTCAACAAATCTTAGTGAAAGAAAAATCACTTCAAAAGAAGAAGAGTAAAAAACAAAAAGCCTAATTCATCACATTTAAAATGAAATTATTGTCTATTTCATTTTCAGTAGGACTTCTTTTAATGAATTGAAACATGAGCGCAGGTTCAATGAAAAAATTTTTGAACTTATAACTCCACCCAATATAAATTCGATTAGTTTGAAATTTAAATTTATCAGTTGGATTTCGCTGGAACATCATTTCCTCTTGAAAAATTAATGAAGACTTTTCATTTAAAGCAATTTTTAGCCTTGTCAAAATTCTTCCTCGATGATAAATGGGTAGAAAATCCGTTTCATTTTTAAAATAACGAAATTCCCATCTGAAGCGAATAGAAAATTCAGATTTATTATTTTCGAATTTTCCATTTTCATATTTGTTATTAGAAATATTTGTTCTACCTATCAATTGAATGGTAGGCCTTAATTCCATAACTGGTTTTAAACTTCCATAAGGATATTGCCAGGATAGGCATGGCCCAGTTCCTATTTGCCAATGAGAATTGAAATTATAGGAAGAGATTTCCCGAATAATAAATTGACGATTATATTTGAAGGATTCGATACTTCGATAACTTCCATCTAAACGAAAATTCCATTTTTTAATATTTTGCTGATAGGCTCCGCTAATCCAGGTTTGGTTGTATTCAGAATTATTTTGTGCTTGAGAAAAAGAAATCCCAAATGCAAAAATGAATATCAATGCCGTTTTCACTTGACAAATATAAGTAGATTTTATTAATATACCAATTTAGTAGATTAGTAAATTATTATTCAAATAGCCGTTGGCTTTAGCCAACGGATAATTATGGTGAAGATGTTTTTGGGCTTCAGCCCAACAAAAAACATTCGTTAATTGTCGGTTTTAACTGAGGAGATTTAAGTTCATGGCTAAAGCCAAATGCAGTGCTCATTGTTTATCCGTTGGCTGAAGCCAACGGTTATGAAATTCCTAGAATGCTGAATTGATTTCATTCAATAAAAAAAACCGCAGATTTTCACCTGCGGTTCAATTTTAATTTCTTGTACTCATCATCAATCAGCTAAAGCTGATTGCTTCTTCTTTTTCATTGATCGGCTTTCGAAAAACAATTTGTTTATCTATCGCATCCAAAACAATAATCGAATCTTTTGAAACTTTTCCAGCCAATAGTTGTTTCGATAATTCATTCATTACTTTTTTCTGAATCACACGTTTAACTGGTCTCGCTCCAAATTGTGGATCAAATCCTTCCTCACAAATTACTTTAATCGCTTCTTCTGTGATATGTAATTTCATATCGTTCTGATGCAACATTTTTGTAAGTATTTGCAATTGCAAAGTCACGATTCCTTTGATTTCATTCTTGCTCAACGGACGGAACATGATGATTTCGTCAATGCGATTCAAAAATTCAGGACGAACCGATTTTTTCAATAAATCAAAAACTTCTCGTTTCGTAATTTCAGCCACTTCATCTGGATCTTTTTTATTTAGTTTTTCAAAATTCTCCTGTATGATATGTGAACCAATATTGGATGTCATGATGATAATGGTGTTTTTGAAATTCACCACACGACCTTTGTTATCGGTTAATCTTCCATCATCCAACACTTGTAATAAAATATTGAATACATCAGGATGTGCTTTTTCAATCTCATCCAACAATACCACTGAATAAGGTTTTCTTCTAACGGCTTCGGTCAATTGTCCGCCTTCTTCGTAACCTACATATCCAGGAGGCGCTCCTACCAATCGAGAAACAGAATGACGTTCTTGATATTCGCTCATATCAATTCTGGTCATTGAATTTTCATCATTGAATAAAAATTCACTCAAGGCTTTGGCTAATTCTGTTTTTCCAACACCCGTTGTTCCCAAGAAAATAAATGAACTAATTGGTTTTTTCATGTCTTGTAAACCTGCTCGGCTTCTTCTCACCGCATCTGCCACTGCAGCTATCGCCTCTTCTTGTCCCACTACGCGTTTATGCAATTCTTCTTCTAAGCGCAATAATTTTTCTTTATCACTTTCCAACATTTTATTGACTGGAATTCCTGTCCAACGACTTACTACATCAGCAATTTCTTCTGCAGTCACTTCTTCTTTAATCATTTTGGTATCACGCTGCATCAAACTTAATTGCTCACGTGCTTTCTCCAATGAAAGTTCAGCTTCTTTAACTTTTCCATAACGAATTTCTGCTACTTTTCCATAGTCACCGTTACGTTCGGCTTGGTCCGCTTCCAGTTTGTAATTATCAATGGATTCTTTTGTTTTTTGAATTCCTTCTAAAATTTCTTTTTCTGCTTTCCATCTCGCCATGAAATCATTTCGTTGTTCAGATAGATTAGCAATTTCCGCATTAAGAACGATTAATTTCTTTTGATCGTTTTCTCTTTTTATAGCTTCTCTTTCAATTTCCAATTGCATAATTCTACGATCCATCTCATCTAATTCTTCGGGTTTGGAGTTAATTTCCATTCTTAATTTGGATGCCGCTTCGTCAATCAAATCAATGGCTTTATCGGGTAAGAATCTATCGGTGATGTATCGTTGTGATAATTCCACCGCAGCAATTACTGCTTCATCTTTGATTAAAACTTTATGGTGATTTTCGTATTTATCTTTAATTCCTCTAAGAATAGAAATGGCATCTTCGGCACTTGGTTCATCCACCAAAACTTTTTGGAAACGTCTTTCTAATGCTTTATCTTTTTCAAAATATTTTTGATATTCATTCAAAGTAGTAGCTCCAATTGCACGTAATTCCCCTCTAGCAAGCGCAGGTTTTAAAATATTCGCAGCATCCATCGCGCCTTCTCCGCCACCAGCACCAACTAAAGTGTGAATTTCATCAATGAATAAAACAATTTCTCCCTCGGCAGAAATTACTTCTTTAATTACAGCTTTCAATCTTTCTTCAAATTCACCTTTGTATTTTGCCCCAGCAATCAACGCTCCCATATCTAATGAGAAAATTTGTTTACTTTTTAAATTTTCAGGAACGTCATTATTGATAATACGATGCGCTAATCCTTCTGCGATGGCTGTTTTACCCACACCAGGTTCTCCAATAAGAATCGGATTATTTTTTGTTCTTCGAGAAAGAATTTGCAACACTCTTCTTATTTCTTCATCACGACCAATCACAGGATCTAATTTTCCAGCTTTAGCTAATTCATTTAGATTTTTCGCATATTTATTCAACGAATTATAGGTTTCTTCTTGCGAAGCAGAAACTACTTTTTCGCCTTTGCGCAATTCGGTGATGGCAGCTTTCAATCCTTTTTCATTCACGCCACTGTCTTTTAAAAGTTGTGCGATATTATCACCTGCATTTAATAATCCGATTAATAAATGTTCGATGGAAACAAACTCATCTCCGAAATCTTTCATTGATGTTTGTGCCTTTTGCAAAGCCATATTGGCATTTCGAGATAAATATTCTTGTCCACCCGACACTTTCGGATAGGAAGCAATAATTCTGTCTAAAGCTTGTTCAACGATATTGAAATTAACCGTTAATTTTTTTAAAATATATGGAGTCACATTTTCATCCACGTTGAAAATGCCTTTTAAAAGGTGTCCAGTTTCAATTTGCTGGTTTTGGTTTTCCATGGCCAGTTGTTGCGCCTGTTGCACTGCTTCCTGCGATTTGATGGTGTATTTACTAAAGTCCATTGTATAAGTATTTATGCATCATCCCTCAATAGGTGTTCCAATTCTTATTTTCGGTTAATTTGTCTTACTTGCCTAAATTTTTTAGTCAAATTGTCGTGTAAACTTATTGGAAACTGTCATATTGTTAGTAAATCTATTTTTAGAAATTGGATAAGAAAGTATTTGTAATCCAAAACTCTGTTATTTTTGTTTTAAATAATAAAATCAACAAATCGCCATCCTTCGATACGACTCTCTAAGAATCGAGTCTACTCAGGATGACAAAGACGAGACAACAAATTAATAAATCAACAAATCGCTAAATCAACAAATACACCATGCTACAACGACTTTCCATCAACAACTACGCACTGATACAACAACTCGAACTTCCTTTCGGAAAAGGATTAAATATCATCACAGGAGAAACTGGTTCCGGAAAATCCATTATGATTGAAGCGCTCGAATTAATTTTGGGTGAACGAGCCGATTCGAAATCACTTTTTGATAAAGAAAAAAAATGTGTCATCGAAGGTGAATTTAATTTGAAAGGATATGTCCCGATAGATATCGGGATAGAAAATTTTTTCACAGAAAACGAGATTGAGTTCGATGAAGTAACGATTCTAAGAAGAGAAATTTCTATACAAGGAAAATCAAGAGCTTTTATCAATGATACACCAGTTACACTGCAACAATTAAAAGAATTAGGTGTTTCATTGGTAGATATTCATTCGCAGCATCAAACTTTAGAAATCAATAAATCGGTTAATCGATTTGATTTATTGGATACGTTTGCCGATGCTAAAATAGAATTGAAGAAATATCAAGAATCATTTTCAACGTATAAATCTATTTCTTTGCAACTTGAGGAATTATTAGAGACAGAAAAGAAATCAAAACTCGATTTGGATTATTTTCAATTCCAGTTCACAGAATTGGAAGAAGCAAAATTGAAAGAAGGAGAGGATGAAAGTGTAGAAAAGGAACTGGAATTATTAACCAACTCCGAAGAAATTAAAACGGGATTTCAACGAGCTATTTCTATTTTGGATGATCAACAAAGTGGGGTAGTGAACAATTTGAAAGAAGTGAAATCTATTTTACAGAAACTTTCTAAATTCAGTTCTGAAACAGAAAAATTATCAGAGCGTGTTGAATCTTCATTAATAGAAGTGAAAGATATATTATCTGAAATAGAAACTTTAGATGGTAAAGTTTTTCATGATCAAAAAAGAATTGAATTACTTTCTGAGAGATTGAACCTCATTAATAATCTTTTGTTTAAGCATAGAGTAAAAACTTCAATTGAATTAATTTCGTTAAGAGATGAGCTTGGAATTAAAATCAGTTCGATCACTTCATTGGATGAAACGATTGATAAATTAACGAAAGAAAAAGAGTCAGCATTCAAAAAAGTAATTGAGTCAGGAACTAAGTTAAGAGAAAAAAGAAAATCCGTTTGCGGAAAATTAGAAAAAGAAATCAAATCCATTCTTGCCGATTTGGCGATGCCACATGCAGAAATGAAAATTCAATTATCAGAAGCTGGTGAACCTTTGCAAAATGGATTAGATCACATCGAGTTTTTATTTCAAGCGAATAAAGGTGGAGAACTAAGAGAAATTTCGAAAGTGGCTTCAGGAGGAGAATTCTCGAGGTTGATGTTGGCGATAAAATCTATCACTTCTAAATTAAAATCTTTACCTACCATTATTTTTGATGAGATCGACACCGGTGTTTCGGGAGATGTGGCCAATAAAATGGGAGACATCATGCGCGGCATGGGAAAATCGATGCAGGTTTTTTCTATTACGCATCTGCCACAAGTAGCGGTAAAAGGAAATTCTCAATACAAAGTTTTTAAAACAGTTTCCAAAAATATTACTTCAACACAAGTTAAAAAATTATCCGAGCACGAGCGTATCGAAGAAATTGCAAAAATGTTGAGCGGAGATAAATTATCAGAAGCAGCATTGGCAAATGCGAAGGAATTGTTAGGGGCGAAATAATTATTTACAAAGATTAAATTATGAAAAATAAAGTTCCATCAAAAGGAATAACCTTGCGAACCAGAATGACCAATGAAGAAGGCATGTTATGGAGTAGAATTAAGAATGAAAAATTTAATAAAGTTAAGTTTCGTAAACAATTTATCATTGAGGATTATGTGATTGATTTTTATGCACCCAAATATAAATTAGCGATAGAATTAGATGGGGCATCACATTTTACCGATAAAGGAATTATTAGAGACACTGAGCGAGACAATTATTTAAGCGAGCAAGGAATTGAAGTTTTGCGATTTGAAAATGAATCTGTCGCCAAAAATTTAACCACCGTTTTAAATTTAATTCATACGAAGATAAAGGAAATAGAAGCGAAGGTCTCTGATGAATCTAATCAAGACTTAACAGATAAATAGCATTAAAAATTACAAAAAAAATCTTTCTTTTTTATTTTTTCTCCCAAAAATGTTTTTCTAGCAGGTTGAATAGTGAATGCCAAATCTTGATAGGTAGTTTGATTTATTTCATCAGGTATTTTCACTTTGAATTTTCCAGAAAAATGAAATTCATTGGTTATCATTTTTAAATTTCCTGTTTCTGTGTCGTACCATTTAATTGAATATTTTTTAAAATTTTTGAGATTAGAAATTCGCATTATTCTTTTAGATTCATTCTCTTTTCCTTCGTATTTTTCAAATCCACCTATATCATCATCAGCTGGACGAAATGCTTTTTTTCCATTTGATTGTTTTGATTTTTTATTAGATAATTCTTTTTCACAATCTGTTTCCGGCAAATTATACCAATAATGGCTTCGGTTATGCACCCAACCGAATGCTCGGGTTTCATTGAATAAACTTTTATCTCCCGTCATGTAAAGTGATTCAAAATAATTATCTTTTTTTTCTGAATAAATAGAATCATTCACATTATTTTGTGGCCATCGATGTGGGGTCCAAGGTATATCAGCAGTATTATCTACATCATCACTGATTAAATTAATTTCATTTAGAAATGCACGCAATCCAATAAAATTATTTCTTAAATTCATTTTGTAATTATCTTCCCAGTTATGCCAATGTAAACCACCTGCCCAACCGCCCATAAAAGTGGTGGCCCATAAATCGGTATGAAATTCATTTTCGTTACATTCTTGCAAATATTCGGTTGACCAAGTTCCCATTTCTCCAATAATAGTTGGTTTTTCGAATCGTTTAAAAATTCCATAACCAGGAGTCATATTTATTCCACCAAATCGTCCACCAATATTTCTCGATCTGTCTTCGGCGTAAGGATGATAATCGTTGAAATCGGCAATGGACATAATAGGGTCGTTGACCACATGCGCACCTACATCTCCCGTATAACTACTTCCAATTAAAAAAGAATAATTTAAATCTTTCTGAATATAATTTTTAATTTCTAAAAACCATTTTCCTACGTTATTTCTAAAGGCGGTATCTGTAAAATAAGGATGATGTGCAGGTGCATCGGTAATATTTGCCGCCATTTCATTTAATTCACTCATGGGTTGAATTCCTACAATCATTCTTGAATATCCCCAACGAGAAAGCATATAACGTATTTTGTTTTTATAATGCTTCATCGCTTCTTCACTTCTAAAAAAGTCTTCTGGTTTTTCTAATTTGAGATAAACATGGTATGGATTCATGGGCCATGCTAGCGCATCATTGTTATAGGGATTTCTCGCCATAAAAGCGGTATGTACTTGTTGTAGCCAGAGAATATAAATATTTTTCTCCTGACATAAATTCACGGTTTGATCAAATTCCCAAGCGAAATTCATATTCATGGAATAATCATTCAGTTTTTCCCATTCCAAAGCATCTGTCCATTCGCCATGCATCAGGCGAACTAAATTTCCCCCGTTAGCAGCTAAATCCTCAATGTATTCTCGTTGTAACTGATAGCCTAATGGTGGTTGCTCTCTGGTTGGGCCTGTTCCATCTGGTTGAATAGAATTAGGCAGGTCAGCAAAGGGAATATTTTGTCCTATTCCAAAAAAATTATTTCCATTTTCAAATTGCAATAATCTTTTGTTTTTTGAAACACCAGTGATAAATCCATTCGATTTTCCAGGACTACAAATAAATTCAAATGTAGGTAGTGAATATTTTAATTCTCCATTTACCTGAATATTTATGGTGCAAGACCATCTTCCCGTTTTATTGGGCGCAAATCGAACGCGAAAATTAAATATAGAGGTGTCTTTTCTCCAGGAGCCATGCTTGAATCGTAAGTCGTCATTTTTTACATTGAACTCTTCGTAATAAAATGCATCTCTTTCCACAAGAGTTATTGTTTCATTTCCGTTAGATTTTTTAAATGATTGATCTTTTTCATTGTGACTAAAGGCAGCTGTTATTTTAAGTTGATCTGGGTCGAATGGGTTAACGCCTCTACCTTTTCTAATGAAATTGGAAATTAATATTTGTGCATCATCCGGTAAGTTAATTCCAATTTCTAATTTTTCAAATTGTTCCACTTTTCCATTTGCTTCTTTCATGTAAAATGCAATGGGAATAGTAGAAAAAGTGGTCACGCCTCGAAGAGAATCGTTTGCTACATAATTTTGAATCCACTTCGAATAATGAATGGGAACAGTTATATGTTGAGCATTACACTTAGGGCTAATACCAACAAATAACGAAAAACTAAAAATAAAAAACAGCACTCGTTTCATCCCTCTAAAGTACAAATTTCTCCATTAAATCCTCAGAAAAAGAAAGAATTAACAATAGCTAATAAATAGGTTTGCACATTCTCGAATAAATACACATCTTTGTTCAAAGTATAAAACAAAACCTTATGTCAAATAATCTTTTAAAAGGAAAAAGAGGAATCATTACTGGTGCTTTAGATTCCAATTCTATTGCTTGGAAAGTTGCTGAAAAAGCGCACGAACAAGGTGCAACTTTTGTATTGACCAATGCACCCATTGCTATGCGTATGGGTGAAATCAATAAATTAGCTGAATCAACAAAATCTCAGATTGTTCCTGCTGATGCAACAAGTGTGGAGGAATTGACCAACTTATATACTAAATCACAGGAAATTTTAGGAGGAAAAGTGGATTTTGTACTTCATTCTATTGGAATGAGTGTAAACATCCGTAAAAACATTCCATATACTGAATCAAATTATGAATATTTCATGAAAGGAATTGATGTTTCAGCTATGTCCTTTCATAAGATGTTAGCAGTAGCAAAAAAATTAGATGCGATCAATGAAGGTGGAAGTGTGGTGGCATTGTCGTATATGGCTGCACAACGTACTTATCCTTTTTATACGGATATGGCCGATATCAAAGCGATGTTAGAATCGATTGCAAGAAGTTTCGGTTATCATTATGGTAGAGATAAAAAAGTTCGTATCAATACGGTTTCTCAATCTCCAACAAAAACTACTGCTGGAACAGGAATAAAAGGCTTCAGCGATTTTTATGATTATGCTGAATCAATTGCTCCGTTGGGAAATGCCTCTGCCGAAAGTTGTGCTGATTTTTGTGTGGCACTATTTTCTGATTTAACCAGAATGGTAACTATGCAAAATATTTATCATGATGGTGGATATTCTACAACAGGAACAAGTATGGAAGCGATGGAGAGATTTTCGAAAGGCGGGAATTGATTTTTTTGATTAGAATAAATAAAAAAAGGGAGCATTCGTGCTCCCTTTTTATTTACTAATTTTTCAAATTCAGAGTTTTTTCATGGTTAGGTTACTTATAACATTCATCTGAAGGCCCATTGTATTCATTTTGGTAGTTATTACGCCTGTTACTTGAGTAAA
>JBIPLT010000233.1:0-5101 GCA_044368255.1 Flavobacteriales bacterium | reverse complement strand
GCCGTGAAAGGTGTGAATGATTATGGGAACCTTCATTTTATGTGCAGCCATTCTTCCTAATGCTCCTGCTTTTGACGCATGTGTATGAACAATTTTAGGATTAATTTCTTTGATGAGCTTTTTTATTTGGTAATAAGATCGAATATCATTTGCAAAATTTACTTCTCTTTTCATTTCAGAAATGATCACTGGTTTTATTCCTAAATCATTCAATATAAAACGAGAACTTCCTTCGGTATCATCAATACTTCCACCCGCCAAATGAGTGTGATACTCGGGTTCTAGAAATTTGGTTAAATAGGCCACATTGAAAGTAGGACCACCTAAATTAAATCTATTGAGAATACGTAAAACTTCGGTCATAATTCCATTTTATTGTTTTTCATCCATTCTTGTAAAACAATCATCGCCCAAACAGTGGCAGAACTATCTCCAGGATTTTCAGAAAAAACATCATTTTTTATTTGTTTTAAATAGTCGTAATTAAAAATCTCTTTAACCGAATTATTTTTTTCAGAAAACCAGTCTGAATTTATTTTAGATTTTAAATCGGAGTTAAACCAAGAATGAAGAGGAACCTCAAAACCTTTTTTGGGTCGATGCATCAATTCTTGAGGTAAATAAGCAGAGAATGATTCTTTCAAGATATTTTTCTTCGAGCCATTTTTGATTTTGAATTTTTCAGGTATTCGTAAGGATAAATCTACGATGCGATGATCTAAAAAAGGAGGACGAACTTCCAGACTATTCGCCATACTCATCATATCCGTTTTAACCAACATATCATTGGCTAAAACCAATTTTATATCTGTTCGTAATATTTGATTCAAATCATTTCCATGAGTAATTGAATCAAAATACAGATTCATTTTATCATTCGCATTTTCAGAAAGAATAGTCTGATTGAATAATTTTCTTCTTTCTGAAATGGATAAAACGGATGCCCATTGAATATAGCGATCTACAGGATTTAATTTCAAAGCGGAAGAGTATTTTTTTGCTTTGCGAATTTTATCTCCAGATTGACTATTTCTAGAACCTTTAAATAAACGCCATACACCAGAAGTGTTTTTCAAAAGTAAATTGGTCACATTTTTTTTTGCAGCCTTTTGATGGGCTAAATGTTTATGATAACCTCCAAATAATTCATCCGCTCCATCACCCGAAAGAGCCACTGTTATTTTAGCTTTGGTTTGCTTGGTAAGTTCATATACGGCCAATGCTGATGAATCGGCAAACGGTTCATCCATTTTAGCAATCACCTCATCCATATTTTGTAACAAATTCTTACTGGTTACTTCAAAAACTTCATGATGTGTTTTTAAATGTTTGGCGGCTATTTTGGCAAATGGAGTTTCATCAAAATGTTTTTCATCTGGAAATCCTATAGAAAAAGAATTCAAGGAAGAATCTAAATCTTTAGCAATTCCAGTGATAATTGTAGAGTCAATTCCACCACTTAAAAATGAACCCAATGCAACATCCGAAATCATTCTGATTTTTACCGCATCGTATAATTCAGCTTGAAGCGTTTTTTTAATTTCTGATTCATCCGTAAATTCTTCTTCATAGCCAATTGAATAGTATTTTTCAATTTTCATTCCCGAATCATTCGCTATAATCATTTCTCCGGGCATTAATTTATGCATGGAATTATAAATAGTAAAGGGAGCAGGAATATAATTGTATTGAAAATAAAGTTGTAAAGCATCCAAATTAAGGGAAGGATTGGAATGAAAACATTTCAATGCATTTAAATCAGAAGCAAAATAGAGTGTTTGATTTTCGTAGAAATATTTTAATGGTTTTTCACCATAGCGATCTCGGGCTATCCAAATTTCTTTCTGATCAAAATCATAAAATGCAAAAGCAAAGAAACCGTTTAATTTTACAATGCTGCTTTTGCCAAATTTGATGAGTAAATGAAGTAAAACTTCTGTATCAGATTGGGTTTTGAAATGAATTCCCAAATTTAATAATTCTTCACGAAGTGATTTAAAATTGAAAATTTCCCCATTAAATATCAAAGCGAATTTTTTATCTTCTGTAAACATGGGTTGATTAGCTACCGAAGAAGTATCAATAATGGAAAGACGAGCGTGCCCCAATTGTACATTTTCATTTCCTTTAATGGATGAAAAATCTGGACCTCGATGATGCATTTTTTTTAATGCCATCGACATAACCGACTTTTGTTTTTCAGAAATAATGTGGTTAGAAAATATACCGGCAATTCCGCACATGAATTATTTATCAGATTTTAAAATTAGAAGTAAAACTGATGTATATTTGTTCATGCTATTACGAGTTATCATCATTTTGTTTTTAATTCCTTTGGGTTTATTTGCTCAAACGAAAACGGGAACTTCTACGACAAAAACTACCACAAGTTCGGAGAAAACAACAGCCGCGACTAAAACCACCACTACAACTACAACGGATACGTTGAATTCCATCGAGAAAGCAATCAAAACTTTTTATTCGGATGCGTCCTTAAAAAATGCCTCAATTTCGTTTAATGTGGTCAATACTTCTGATAATTCTGTGATAGCTTCCTATAATCCCAATCAAAGTTTAGTGCCTGCTTCTACAATGAAACTGGTAACAACGGCCACTGCTCTTGAAGTTTTAGGTGCGGGATATACTTTTAGTACCACTATTCAATATTCTGGTACAATTGATAGTAATTGTGTTTTGCATGGAGACGTTTTTGTGAAAGGAGGCGGTGATCCCGCTTTGGGTTCCAAATATTTTACGGAGCATTATGAAGGATTCATGGACAAATGGGCAATAGAATTACGTAATGCTGGAATTGATTCTGTGACGGGAAGAGTAATTGCTGATGCTGAAATTTTTAGTTGGGATATGGTTCCTTCCACTTGGAGTTGGGGAGATATTGGTAACCATTATGGAGCTGGCCCTTCGGGATTGACGATTTATGATAATGTTTGTGTTTTGCATTTTGAGTCGGGTGCAACAGCCGGAGATTCTACTTCTATTTTTTGTGTGAATCCTTATGTGCCAGGTTTGGAATTTTACAATGAAGTGGAATCTTCTAATTCAACAGGCGATGATGCTTATATTTTTGGTGCGCCTTATGAAAATGATCGTTATGTAAAAGGAAATATTCCTAAAGGAAAAACCGATTTTGAAGTAAAAGGAACTATTCCTGATCCTGCTTATTTAACGGCTTATGAATTTTATTCTTCCCTCTATAAATGGGGAGTTTCCTGTGGAGGAGGAATTACTACCGTGCGTGATTTGAAAATAGAAAATAAATATCGAGAAGAAGTGAGAACGGATATCTATACGACTACATCTCCCTCTGTAAGTAGTATTGTTTATTGGGTGAATTTAGTTAGCATGAATTTATTTGCCGAACATTTAATTAATACCATTGGTTTAAAAAGATATGGAACTGGAAGTGTTGATGCAGGAACATCATCCACCACTGAATACTGGAAGAAAAAAGGAATAGACATGACTGGATTTTATATGAATGATGGTTGTGGTTTATCAAGATACAATGCTATTTCGGCTAAACATTTTACAGATATACTTTACCAAATGAAGTCTAATTCTACATTTGAAAAATCATTGCCAATAGCAGGAAAAACGGGAACTTTGAGTCATCTTTGTAAAGGAACCACTGCTCAAGGAAAGGTAAAAGCAAAAAGCGGAACCATGACCAGAGTGAAGAGTTACGCAGGTTATGCCACAAGTGCATCCGATAAAAAATTAGCATTCTCTATAATTGTGAATAATCATAGTTGCACCACTAGAGAATTAGAGAAAAAATTAGAGAAAATTATGGTTGCTCTCGCAGATTACAAAGATTGAATAAAATGGATTGGATTAGAAATTCTTTTTCATTCCTTCGGAAACGGATTGCATAATAATTTCAGCTCATGTATTTTTATTTCTAATTGGATAGGCGCATATCCCAAAAATTCACCGTCTGCTTCTACCGAACAAGAATATTCTTGTGGAAATAATTCTGCGCTTGTGCATCTACGATACCATAATTGAGGATGCGAAATGCGTTGTCCTTTTTTGAGTTTTCGTAAATATCGAGCGTAATCTAGAAATGAAATATTTCCAATAGTTACCACTTCAAATATTCCATTATCGGGCTTTGCATCTGGTGCAATAAAAATTCCGCTTCCAAAATATTTACCAATGGCAAAAACTTGTGTCAATACTTTTTCTGAAAATTCTTCTTTATCCGTTTTGCAGATTATGATTGACTTTTGATAAGTAAAAAACGAAGAAGTAATGGCTCTTAAAAAAGTGAAATTAATTCCCATAAATTTATTGCTGCTATTCACTTGTTTCACCACTTCTGCACCAATTCCACAATCCAAAATATTGATAAAATATCTACTTAAATTATTTCCTTCTTCGTCAGTATAAAAAACTTGGCCTAAATCTATTGCGTGTGTATGTTGTTTTCGAAGGAGGTCAATTAAATCATCAATGTTTTTTGTGATAAATACCGTTCGTGAATAATCATTTGCGCTTCCACAAGGAAAATGACCTAAGATGGGTCTGTTTTCTTTCGAAACGGTAGAAGCCATCATTCCATTAGCTACTTCATTCAAAGTGCCGTCTCCTCCTGCAGCTATAATACAATCAGCATTAGCACTAGCTTCTTTAGCTAATTGAATGGCATGCCCTACATATTCTGTTTCAAGAATAGTGAGTGTGCTAGCAACATTAGATGATTCGAGTTTAAGAAGATTCTCATAAACCAGATTTCTTTTTTTAACTTTTGAATTAAGTATTACGGTTACTCGCATCTTTTAGGAGATTTTTATTCCTTTTTAAAAGTATAATAATACCGGCAATTCCAGTTATTATCAGCAATACAGATATCAACTCTGCTTGAGTAAATTCTAAACCGCCTAAATTATAAGGAACATTTACGCGTATTTGCTCAATCAATAAACGTTCAAGTCCACTAAAGGCAACATACATGAAAAATAAAATTCCAGGAATAATGATTTTTTTTCGGTAATACCAAAGCACACCAAAAATCATAATACACATGATTGTTTCGTAAATGGGAGTGGGATAAACGGGTTCACGAAGAATGGTGCAA
>JBIPLT010000232.1:0-5111 GCA_044368255.1 Flavobacteriales bacterium | reverse complement strand
GATGAGATTGGAAGAGGAACCTCTACTTATGATGGAATTTCTATTGCTTGGGCCATTGCTGAATTTATTCATGAGAATACCAAATCAAGAGCGAAAACTTTATTTGCAACGCATTATCACGAATTGAATGACATGACTTCCATTTTTCCAAGAATCAAAAATTACAATGTTTCGGTGAAGGAAGTGGGTAATAAAATTATTTTTATGCGTAAGTTGGTGCAAGGTGGCAGCGAACATAGTTTTGGAATTCATGTAGCGAGAATGGCGGGAATGCCTCCACAAGTGTTACGTAGAGCGAATGAGATGCTGGTTCAATTGGAGAAAAACCACTCGAATTCGGGCGAGAAACGAGAAACGAAAAACGAAAAATCTACAACTTCAAAAACGGATGACGATACTTTACAACTAAGTTTCTTCCAACTAGACGATCCTGTTTTAGAGCAAATCAAAGATGAAATCATAGCAGTGGATATAAATACCCTTACACCTGTGGAGGCCTTGATGAAATTGAATGAGATTAAGAAATTATTGGGAAAATAATTCTTAAAACTCTATCGTAAATCCAATGGTTGGTGTTAGCGTTGTACTGAAATTTTCTAAAACTACTGGAATACCATTCGAACCATCTGTTTTTAAAGGTTGACCATCTGTAGTGGCAAATCCTGTATTATCCTCATTTCTTTCAAACATATAGTAGGGTGCTCCTTGTTGTGATTGCATCAGGATGTTTTGAAAATCTAAGAAGATATTCCAACTCGTTTTTTTATAATTCAAATTTTTATCTAATCTAAAATCTAATTGACTAAAATCTTGTAATCGCAAACTATTAATTTGTGTGTAGTCTAGAATTCCGGTATTTAATAGGGCAAAATTTTGTTGAGATGCATTTAAATCAAAAGGCGTGTAGGGAGTTCCTCCAGCAAAACGGTATTTCAATCCCAGTTGCCAACCTTTTCCAAATTTATAGCCTAAGGTGGAAGAAAGTAAATGTTGATTATCCCAAGAAGATGGCAATAAAATATTATCCCTTCCCGAATATTTACTTCTTACAAAAGTATAACTGATGACATAAAATATTTTTTTAGTCAGTTTTTGCTGAACAAAAAATTCGAATCCAAAAGTTTCTCCTTTCCCATCACTTCGAACTTCTTCATTACCCACTGCTCCGAATTCACTTCCTTGATTGGCCAATGAAATACCTGTATTAACTGAAACGGGATATTGACTGTATTTCTTATAAAATCCTTCTAAGGTAAAACGCAACGCTTCGTTGGGTAAATATTGTGTTCCTAATACCAAATGATCCGATTGAATAAATTGCATCGATTTATTCACCAAATTTCCATTGACATCACGATAACCTAAGTTGGTATAAGTTGGAATTTTATAATAAGATCCTGCAGAGGCGGTGATATCAAATTTCTCGGTTACATGGTATGCAAGTGATAAACGAGGCGAAAGTGTCTTCAATGGATTGTTTCCATCCTTGGTAAATGAGTTCATATCGGTGCGTAATCCAAATGAAACCAATAAACGATTTTTAAGTAAATTTTTAGACACCTGTCCGAAAGCTCCGTATTTAAAAAAATCTACAGCACTATTAAAATTGATCGTGTTGGCAGGTATAATCACATTTCCTAACGTATCTGTAATTTCATTGGTGACTTTATTAAGTAACGAAGTATTGTATTTCACATATTGTCCCATTACTCCGTAAGAGATTTTCCAACCATTCACGAATTTATTGACGTCCATTCGGAATTTATTTTCGATTTCTTGCGATATCAATCCGAAATTTCGTAAGCTTTCGTTATTGTATTGTGCGTCTTCAAATCGATCAATCTCATTGTTGAACATGTTTCGACTTAGCGCAATATTGATATATCCTTTTTCAATTAATCTTTTTAAAGCAAATCCAGTGGTATAATTCCATTGTTGAATAATAGGAAGAGATCGTCTGAAATATTCATTCTCTAATGTGGTTGTTTTGGTAGATGCAAATGAAAAATTATCAATGGCACCAATTCCTAATGCAGTGAAAGTTGTTTTCTCATTTATCTTATGCGTTATTTTATATTGAAAATCATAAAAATTCGGGCGGATGGGAAGGTCAATTAATTTAAACAATAAATCCAAATAAGATTTACGTACAGAAAGCAAGAAATCCGTTTTCTTTCCCATGGGTCCTTCGAGTGTGGCTACTGATTCGGTAAATCCCACCCTAACATTTCCAGAAATATTTTCTGGATTTCCTTGACGTTGTTTAATCACAAAAGTGGAGGCAAGTGCATTATCATATCGTGCATCGAAAGCAGAAGAGGTAAGTTTTACTTCATCAATGAATGAAACATTTAATATTCCTTGTGCACCACCCGAACTTCCTTGTGTTTGAAAGTGATTTAAAACGGGAATTTCAATTCCATCTAAATAAAAAACATTTTCATTGGGTGCTCCACCTCGAATAATAATATCATTTCGTGCTGCACCTCCACCAGAACCTCCCACACCAGGTAAAGTTTGAATTACCTTGGATACATCATAATTTCCACCTGGGCTACTTTTTATTTCTTCTTTGGTAAGTTGTTGAACAGAGAGTGGAGTAACCATATTCGTGGCAATAGCCGATTTTCCCTTGTCAAAAGTAACGGTAGCTTCTCCTAATTCTGTTGCAGAAATTTCTATTTCAAAATTTACGGTTTGATCATTTCCTGATGTAACCACAATATTATTTTGAATTAAGGTAGTGTAACCAACAAATGACGCGCGCAGGTTATACGTTCCAACAGGAAGCGTGAGTTTATAATTTCCATCGATATCAGTAACCGTTCCATTGGTTGTACCATCCACTACGATGGTTGCACCCACAACAGTTTCTTGTGTATTTTTATCTTTTACATTACCGCGAATTACGCCGTTTGTTTGGGCCATCAAAATAGTTGGAAACAAGAAAGAGAGAAGAAAAAGAATGTTTTTCATTTGGGAATATTAATTTCTACAAAGTTCTGATTTTATTAAATCATTCTACTTAACCAGGATTAAATTTCATTAAGACTTTGTTCAACTTCAGAAATGCTTTTTTATTAGGCTCTTGTTTGATTTTAAGCTTTAGTCTACAGTGTTTTAATTAATTTATTTTAAAAAGATATATTTCCATAAATATTAAACAAAAAACAATTTTGTTTTTGTAATGTTTAATGATTCATGAAGAATCAATATTTAAAGTGATTTTTAAAGTGCAGGTTTTTTTAAAACAAAAAAGGCCAAGACTTTCATCCTGACCTTCTTTTCACATGTACCCCGGATCGGAATCGAACCGATACGGCCGCAATGGCCACAGGATTTTAAGTCCTGTTTTTATGGTTTTTATTGATTTCTAATGGTTTCTATTGATTTCATATTATATTGATATACATAATAATATGAATATTTTAGAATCTTATTATTCATCTCAGTATTCAAAATGTTTAATGAATGTTTAATTAAATATTGTATATTTGAATTGAATATGGCTTCAATTAAAATACTACTTTATAAAAGTAATCCGAAATCTGACGGCACTTTTCCAATTGTTTTGAGGGTTATACAGAACCGTAAGCCATTATATTATCAAATAGGTTACTCGGTTAAACCTTCTGATTGGGATGCGAAAGCGGCTGTAGTTAAAAAATCATACCCAAATTCTGCTCGATTAAATCATCTAATTCTTAAAAGGAAGACTGAGGTTAGTGAAATAATGATTAATGCTGAGCAAGAAGAAAGAGCCGTGTCAAACAAGTTACTTAAGAAGAAAATTAGAAACGGTAATAATTCCTCATTTAACTCAGTAGCGGATGAACATTTATCCGATTTACTGAAATTAAAAAAATTTAATCAGCATTCTGGAGAAAAACCAAGAGTCAACCATTTTAAAAAATTTCTTGAAAATGAGGATATCAGTTTTCAGAGTATTGATAGTGCTCTTTTGAAAAAATACATGATCTATTTAAAATCAGAAAGACATTTGAAAGAACGATCAATAATGAATTGTTTGATTGTAATTAGAACTATCTTCAACAAAGCAATAAGTGAAGGAATAGTAGAATCAAAATACTATCCGTTTGGCCCTGGTAAAATTCAGATTAAATTTAGTGAAAGCAAGAAAGTTGGATTAAATGAATCCGAAATAAAGCAGCTTGAAGATATTAAATTAGATGAAATTCTAATTCAGTTTCATGCGCGCAATATTTGGTTAACGTCATTCTATTTGGCAGGTATTAGAATTTCAGATATTATTAAATTAAAATGGAAAGACATAAATGATGGAAGGTTAATGTATGTGATGGGGAAAAACAGTAAGGTAGTATCGCTCAAAATTCCAGATAAAGCAACTGCCATTATAGAATTGTACCGAAAAAATGAAAATGATTCTAACTATGTATTTCCATATTTGAAGAATGAAGATGACGAAAGTGAAAAAAATATTCACACCAGAACTAGATCTGCAAATTCCGTAATAAACAAGCAGCTTAATAAAATTGCGAAAGACCTAAAGATTAATAAGAAGGTTACGATGCATATTTCCCGTCACACTTTCGGACAAATTGCAGGCGACAAAATTGCGCCTCAATTGTTACAAAAGCTATATCGTCATTCCGACTTAAAAACAACAATTGGTTACCAATCGAATTTTATACATAATGATGTGGATGGTGCTCTTTCAAATGTTTTAGATTTTTGATAAATAAATTAGAATCGATGTTAATCACTTCCAATCGTTGAGCATTGATTGAAATCGTTGAAAATCGATTGTAGTCGATGCAAATCGGTTGAAATTGATTTTTTTCTGACTCAATATCCTAAATTCAAATTGGTTTTTGCTCTCATTCAGAAACGTTATTTTGATTGATTAATTTATTGAATATATATGATTTATCTTTTATTGCAAATATTCAATTGCAAATCGTTACACCAACCTATACTTAACCGCATACATCACCAAACCAACCATATTTTTTGCGCCTACTTTCTTTATCATTCTGTCTCGGTGATTTTCTACTGTGCGGCTACTAAGCGATAATTCTTCGGCAATTTCTTTGCTTGAATACTCTTTGCATATTAAGGAAATGATTTTG
>JBIPLT010000004.1:0-40680 GCA_044368255.1 Flavobacteriales bacterium | reverse complement strand
ATCGATTCGCAATAGGTTTGTTCTAAGTGAGAAACAATATCTTTCAGTTTAGCAGCGCCAATTCCTAATTGAGCTCCAGCTTGAAAAACAGTTTCTAAATCATTTTTTTCTAAACCAAAATTTTCAATTTCTAAAGTAGGAGTGTAGGCTCTTCTTTGACGAACTGGGTTTGTCTTAGTGAATAAATGTCCGCGTTGACGGTATCCATGAATGAGATTAATTACTTTAAATTCTTTCTGCACATTTTCTGGGATTGCACCTCCTGATTTAAAATCAGCTTTTGCAAACTGAAATCCTTCAAAAAAGCGAGCCCAACCTACATCAACAGAGGATGGATTTTCGAGGTATTGCTGAAACATTGAATCAATCACCTCGGGATGAGCATTACTGAGAAAAGAAAAATTATCCATATGAAATGAATTTATTGGACAACAAATTTACAATTCTATTTGAAGTAGGCGCGTTTTCTCGGTGGGATTCTCAAGGAGAAATACATTTATTTGTTTATTATCTCTTTGGAAGCGACTCCGAAATGGTAATAGAATAAAGAACCTTGCTAAACTAATTTGTCAATTGCCAAACATCTTTTACATTTGTGTTTCTTTTTTTTGGGCCTATAGCTCATTCGGTTAGAGCAACTGACTCATAATCAGTAGGTGCTTGGTTCGATTCCAAGTGGGCCCACATAGTGTAGAGCGAGTGTGAGTGAACAGAGCGAGTAAGGACAGAGTAAAACTGAAGCGAGAGTGAAGAGCGAAAGCGGCACCTCGCTTCGTTATATTTAGGAGATTTCTATTTATTTTTTCATGATAAAAAACCTCATACTTGATTTCGGAGGAGTACTTCTCAAGATTGATTACGATGCGCCTGTGCGCGAATTTAGAAAGTTGGGAATCGAAAATTTTCAACACCTCTTTGCGCAAGCATCTCAATCTACTTTGATGGATGATTTTGAAAAAGGAAATATCACCGAAGAAGAATTCAGAAATGAAATTAGAAAAATTCTAGGAAAAGAAATTTCTAACGAGCAAATTAATTTTGCTTGGAACAGTGTTTTATCTTATTTTCCAGAGGAGAAAATGAAATTATTAAACTTTCTGAAAGAAAAATACAATTTGTTTTTATTAAGTAACACGAATGAAATTCACATTAAAGAATTTGAAAATTCGATGAGTAAAGAATTTGGATTAAATCATTTTCATTCTCATTTTCATAAAGTTTATTATTCTTCTCGAATGGGAATGCGAAAACCAAATTCAGAAATTTTTGAGTTTGTATTGAAAGAAAATAATTTGAATGCTGATGAAACGGTTTTCATTGATGATTCAATACAACATATTTTAGGTGCCCAACAAGCAGGAATAACTGCCTATCATCTCGATTTGAAAAAGGAAGATTTAGTTGACCTTTTGAAGCGAGAAAAACTTATTTAATTTCTTGACAAAGTTCTACCAAAACACCTCCAGTAGATTTAGGATGTAAGAAGGCGATGATTTTATTGTCGGCACCGTTCTTGGGTATTTTAGAAATCAGTTCAAATCCGTTTTCTTCTAAGCGCTTTATTTCTTCTTCTATATTTTCTACATCAAAAGCCACATGATGTATTCCTTCGCCTTTTTTAGCAATGAATTTGGCAATTGGACTATCTTCATTAAGAGCGGCTAATAATTCTATCTTATTGTCACCAGCCATGAAAAACGAAGTGGCTACTCCTTCAGACTCTACTTTCTCTCTTTTATAGGGAGAACGACCCAGAAGCGCCTCGTAAACTTTTTCCGCAGCATCTAAATCTTTAACTGCGATGCCTAAATGTTCTATTTTATTTAATCCCATTTTATCAACAAAAAACCCCCGTTTTTGCGGGGGTTAGTTAATATTTTAATTGATTATTTTTTGATGAATTGCGAATCTTTCGAGTCGTAATTAATATAATACGCACCTTTTTTCAATGCAGAACAATCTGCTTCATCTCCGTATCCTTTTTTCACCACGTTTCCGTATGAATCATAAATTTCGAAGCGTGTTTTTACTTTTTTCTCAGTTCCTGACTCAACGAAAGTAATTTTTCCATCCACTTTTTTAGGATTGAAGTCTACATCTTTTACTGATGGATCAACGAATGTTTTTGGTTGAGAATAACGAGGCTTATTGGTATAATCAACTTGTTTGAAACGCACTTTGTTTTCTCCGCTATGTGCAGTTAATTGGAAATCATAAGTATTTTCTCCACTAGTTCCTTCACCCTCAACTTCACCTACAGGTACCCATTTGTTCCAGATATATTGTTCTACAGTATAGGTCAATTTTCCTTGTTCGTTTTTAGTTTTGAAAGTTACCTTTCCTTTATCATCAATATTTAAAGCAGTCACATCAAATGTGCTTTTTGGACGTAAAACTTCGGCATTCAATACTTTAGGAGTGCAATCAAGGCTATGTTCGATTTTTACAACCACTGGATCTCCAATAGTTAGTTTATGCAATGAAAGGTCAATTTCAAAAGCACTTGAGCTAAATTCGTCTGTGGTGGTATTATCGTTTACTAATACCTTGATGGTGCAAAATCCAACACCACCAGAGCGGAAAGGGTTTTGAACGAAAAGGTTTTTCCCCTGATAATTACCTTCAACAATAAGAATTGTTGAACTCTGGGCGTTGCAATAAAGCACCGTGAGGAAGAGAAGTAAGGTTATATATATGTTGCGCATTTTCACGTAAGTTCACTGTATTTAACAACGGGCGAAATTAATAGCATTTTTCGATATAACAAAACTACTCGTCTAAATTTTACCCCTTAAATATATCACTATGAATCATTAAAATCAGTAGATTAGTAGTCATTAAGCCGAATTTTTTGCAATTTTGCTGCATATTGATGTATTATTGAAGTTTGTCTAAATCTAAACACATGTTAAGAAAAACACATTTTTTTCTCCTTTCTGGAGCCCTATTTTTAGCCGCTTGTGGTGGTGGCAATGAGTCTGATTCTAAAGACAGTGGCAAAGATAAAGCTGGAGAAACAGAAGTAAAACTACCAACAGCAAAAGGAGATGTTGCTTATGGCGGTTACTTCGTTTATTCCGAAGACGAAAAAATTCAAACGCTATTTCCTGTCATAGTTGAGGATATTGCTTCAGCCCATGTGGTTTCACAAATGTATGAAGGCCTGCTTAAATTAGTTCAAAAAGATCTTTCCATTGCAGGGGCAATCGCTACCGAATGGACGGTTAATGATGAAATGACGGAATTTACTTTTAAACTTAAAAAGGGAGTGAAGTTTCATGATAACGCCTGCTTTGAGGGCGGAAAAGGTCGCGAATTATTGGCTTCAGATGTTCAGTTTTCGTATGAATTGCTTTGTACAAAAGGAGTAAGTGATAATGTATTTCAAAATTCTTTTAAAGATCGTTTATTAGGGGCAACAGAATTTTATAATGGAGAGGCTAAAACAATCACTGGAATTGAAATAAAAGATGATTATACTGTTGTTTTGAAAACGGTAAAACCATCTTCATCATTTTTATATATAGTTGCCAATCCAAATGCCTCTATTATTCCAAAAGAAGCATATGAAAAATATGGTTTAAAATCTACTGTAGGTACTGGCCCATTTGTCTATAATGAAAACAAAAGTAATAAGACGAAGTTAGTATTAGATCGCAATCCCAACTATCATGTTAAAGATAAATTCGATAATCAATTACCGTATTTAGCAGGCGTAGAAGTTAGAATTGTGGAAGAAGATATTACTTCATTAGATCAGTTTATGAACGGAGATTTATCTATGATTTATGGTTTACCATCTGAGAAAGTATCTGAAATTGTACAAAGTAATTATACCGACTTCGCTTCTAAACCACCTAAATTCATTTTGTTAAATCAATCTGAAATGGTGGCTCATTATTATGAATTGAACTTAACTCGAAAGCAATTTCAAGATGTGAGAGTAAGAAAGGCATTAGCCATGTCTGTAGATCGTACAAAATTGTATGAAGATGTATTAAAGGAGCAAGCTGCTGGAAATGGCCCACGTCAAAATAGAACTGGAAATTATGGATTAGTTCCACCTATTTATCAGTTTAATAAATATGACACTTCAATGACTCGTGGTTATACGTATAATCCGGAAATGGCTCAAAAATTAATGGCGCAGGCGGGTTATCCAAATGGAAAAGGTTTTCCTACTATTAATCTAGAGTTGAATTATGGAGGTTCTGTAAATTCTAGAGTTGCCAATGTTGTTGCCAATATGTGGACAAGAACTCTAGGCGTTAATGTTGAATTGAACCAAGTTTCGAGAGAACAAAAGTTGGAAGATGCAAAATATGGTAAGGCAGATATTTTCCGTTCGGCATGGGTTGCAGATTTTCCAAGTCCAGAAACATTTTTGAGTTTAGTCTATGGAAAAAACGTTCCAGAGTCATTAGAGGAGCCATCTCATCCAAATTCGATGAGATACAAAAATCCAAAGTTTGATGAGTTGTATGAAAGAGGAATTGCTGCAAAAACAGAAGAGGAAAGATTGAAATGTTTTGCTCAAGCAGAAAGAATCATGTTGGACGACTGTCCAGTTATTATTTTATGGTACGCAATGAATTATCGTTTAATTAAATCAGAAGTACATAACTTCTATAATAATTCAATGGATTATTTTGATTTAAGTGATATTTATATGAAAGAATATACTGCTGAAGAAGTAAAGAAAAAAGAATAATAAACCAAATCAGAATAAATTATCTTTAGATTATTATTAGAAAGCCTTGATTCTTTTTCTCGTGAGAATCAAGGCTTTTTCTTTTGCAGGGATTTTTTAGCGGCTTCAGTTACACTTTTGGCATTACCGATAAAGATTTCATTTTCGATAATCACCACAGGTCTTCTAAGGAAAGTGTATTCTTCAAGGATATATTTTCGATAGTCTTTTTCTGTTAAATTCATTTCATTTAACCCCATTGATCGAAATTTAAGCGCTACACGACTGAAAAGAGATTCATAACTACCGGCCATTTTTTTCATTTCCTCAAGTTGATCAGAAGTGATTTTTTCGGTTTTGATGTCCTGAAGGATAAAATCTTTGCCAGGTTTTAAATCTTTCAAGATTCTTTGGCAGGTGGAGCAAGTGGCTAAATGATAAATTTTCTTCATGTAAATAGTTAATTTTGTTTCTTCGCAAACCAGAATGAAAGAAGTACAAACATCCGAAAAAAAAGAAACCTCACCAATTAAATTGAACTGGAAAATTTTTATTCCTATCATTTTGGGTATTTTGTTTGCTTCATGGCTTTTGTATGATGCAGTTTCTGAAGTGGAATTTTATAAAACAGCGGATGGTAAAGGTGAATATGTTTGGTTAGATACCAACGGGAACAAAATAGTTGATTTTACGAATGAAAATGAATTTAAAAAATCGGATAATGGTAATTATTCCAAGAGAAATTTTACCGATGCGTTAACGGAAATTGAACTAAATTCTACTGCCATTTTTTTCCTTTTCTTGGCTTTAGTGATGATGTGTGTTAGGGACATAGGTTATATGATTCGTATTCGCCATTTAACGGGAAAGGAATTATCTTGGAAACAATCTTTTCGTGTTATTATGATTTGGGAATTTGCGTCTGCTATGACCCCAGGAATTGTTGGAGGAGCGTCTGTGGCCATGTTCATTTTAAAAAGGGAAGGAATTAACCTTGGTAAATCAACTGCGATTGTTTTAATAACGGCTTTATTGGATGAGTTATTCTATATCTTAATTGTTCCCATAACTATTTTTTTGGTGGGCACTGAAGCCTTTTTTCCTAATGAATTTACTACCCATTTATTCGGATGGACATTAAATCCATTCACTTTGTTCTTGATTGCTTTTTCTATCATTTTTTTAATCGTTTTATTTTTACTGGTGGCTATTTTTATTGCGCCATTTTGGTTTAAAAAATTTCTATTGTTTTTTTGCCAATTATTTTTTCTAAAAAGATTTACATCCAGAGTTGAAAAAACAGGTAATGATATTATAGTTGCTTCTAAAGAATTTAAACGAAAGTCTATTTCATTTTGGGGTATTGTTTTTGGAGCTACTGTTTTTTCATGGATGGGACGATTTATGGTGATCAACTGCTTAATTTGGGCTTTTTCACCGATGGCGGATCAACTTTTGGTTTTTGCTCGTCAATTGAGCATGTGGGTGATTTTATTGATAAGTCCAACACCTGGAGGCAGTGGAATTGCTGAATTTGCCTTTTCTGGTTTTTTAAATGATTTTATTCCTTTTGGTCTCGTGGCAATTTTGGCTATTCTTTGGCGCTTAATTAGTTATTACCCTTATTTATTTATTGGGGCCATTATTCTTCCGAGATGGCTTAGGAATAAAAATCAAAAATAAGTCGGCATTTCCCGCAACTTCATACCTTTGTTTCTATGAAAGACACTAGTAAAGTAAAATTCGGCACCAAAGCCATTCATGCAGGAATGGAGCCTGACCCTTCAACTGGAGCAATTATGACTCCTATTTTTCAAACTTCCACTTATGTGCAAGAATCTCCTGGAGTAAATAAAGGTTATGGTTATGCGCGAGGTAAAAATCCCACTCGTTCGGCATTAGAAAAAAATATTGCAGCTTTAGAAAATGCTAAACACGGGTTATGTTTTTCGAGTGGAATGGGGGCAACGGATGCTGTGATGAAACTTTTGCAACCAGGTGATGAAGTTATTACTGGAGATGATTTGTATGGTGGTTCCTATAGAATGTTCACAAAGATTTATGAACCGTTTGGAATTAAATTTCATTTCATCAATCTTACCGATGCTAATACTATTTCGAAATATATAAATGCAAAAACGAAATTGATTTGGATTGAAACGCCTACTAATCCTACTATGCAAATTGTGGATATTGCAGCTTGTTCGAAAATTGCAAAAGCGAATAACTTATTATTAGCAGTAGATAATACATTTGCTTCTCCTTATTTACAGAATCCAATCGATTTTGGTGCAGATATCGTTATGCATTCGGTAACAAAATATTTAGGCGGACACTCAGACGTGGTTATGGGTGCATTATGTACGAATGATGATAAATTATTTGACCGTTTGTATTTTATTTTGAATTCATGTGGAGCCAATCCAGGACCGATGGATTCCTTTTTGGTAATTCGCGGAATTAAGACACTTCATTTGAGAATGGAGAGACATTGTTCGAATGGAAAACAAATTGCACATTTTTTAAGAAACCATCCGAAAATTTCAAAAGTATATTGGCCAGGTTTTGAAGATCATCCTAATCATGATATAGCAAAAAAGCAGATGCGTGATTTTGGTGGAATGATATCTTTTGTTTTCAAAGGAACGAAGGAAGAAACTTTCAAACTAGCCTCTTCTTTTCATGTTTTTTCATTGGCAGAATCTCTAGGTGGTGTTGAATCATTAATTAATCATCCTGCTACCATGACACACGCTTCTATCCCGAAAGAAGAGCGTGAAAAGGCTGGTGTGGTTGATTCTTTATTGCGATTAAGTGTTGGAGTTGAAGATATCGAAGATTTATTAGAAGATTTAAAGCAAGCATTAAACTAATCTAAACGAATATGCCATTACACGGTAATAAATTTGCGGTTATTGGAGTGGGAAAATATGGTTCCACTATCGCCATGCGTCTCTCCCAAAGAGGTGCTCAAGTATTTGCATTTGATTTGGATGAAGAAAAAATTGATAGTTTAAAAGATCAAGTTTTCTTTGCAGCCACTATTGATTCTACAGATCAAAAAGCTTTATCGCAAATGAATATTCAAGATGTAGATGCTGTAGTTGTTTCCATTGGAGAAAATTTTGAAGCGGTTATTTTAACAGCCGCACATTTATTAGATTTAGGTTGCAAGAGAATTATTGCTCGTGCACATGGCGCTCAGCAGAAAATGATTTTAGAAAAGATTGGAATCAAAGAAATACTTTCACCAGAAGATGAGGTAGCTTTTGTGGTAACCGAACGATTATTAAATCCAAGTATTATTTCTTATTTGCAATTACCAGATGATTATGAAATTGCAGAATTAAAAGCACCAAAAGCAATTGTTAACCGAAGTTTGACGGATATAGGATTAAGAAATAAATATCATCTCACTTTGGTTACCATAAAACGTCAATTTGAAGTAAAGGAAGGAAAAGACATGATTAAAGAAAATCACATTTTGGGGGTTCCTAATTCTGAAACTATCGTCTATGAAACAGATACATTAGTAGTTTTCGGAACGCGTTATGATGTTGCTCGATTCATAGAAATAAACCAATAATCCTTTTCTTCTACCGTTCACCCAAGATTAGAAACCGTATTCTCGGAATGCTTAATTCTTCACGATGATTAATTGTTTTTAACTCGTTATTCTTGTAAATTAGGGGCGCAAAATAATTTGATTGAGTCTGAACTGTGACTTTAAAACGGGTTCAATCATAAATATTCACATTCATAAAAAGCCAAATGATGAAAAAATCTTTACTTGTTGCAACAATGTTGTTTTTCGGAATCACTTTTTTGCAAGCGCAACAAAATGAATTATTGTTCTGTGGTCAAAAAGCTTACTTAGAAAGATTGAAAGCCGAGGGTTTCGATCCTGACCATGATCCCAGCGTTCAAGCTTTGGAAGATTTCACTCAAAATTTTGATCCTGCTATGTCTAGTGGTTCTTACCAAAGAGGCGGATCTACTATTTATATTATTCCAATTGTTTTTCATATTGTGCATAAAGGCGGACAAGAAAATATTTCGGATGCGCAAGTTATTGACGCGGTAAGAATTTTAAATGAAGACTTCAATAAAATGAATTCAGATACCGCAACAGTGGTAAGCACATTTGTAAATAATATTGCTAATGTTGGATTTGAATTTCGTTTGGCTCAAAAAGATGCATTAGGAACGTGTGTAAATGGAATTACACGTACTTTTTCATTGAATACGGATGGAGGAGATAATTCTACAGTGGATGATGTAAATAGAAATTTAAATGGTTCATCAACCAATACAAATGCTATTCGCTATCCAAGAGATATGTATTTGAATATTTGGGTTTGTAATGATTTAGGCGATGCGGCAGGATATACCAATACACCGAATAGCTGGAACTCTGCAAAGTATGATGGAATCTGGATTCAGCATGCTTATACTGGTTCTATTGGAACAGGAAGTCCATTTAGAAGTAGAGCAATAACGCACGAAGTAGGGCATTGGTTTAATTTAAGTCACACTTGGGGTGGTACCAATGATCCTGGTGTTTCTTGTGGAAATGATAATGTTTCTGATACCCCACAAACAATCGGTTGGACTACATGTAATTTATCAGGGAAAACATGTACAGCAGATCCTTCTCCAGTAGATAATGTTCAAAATTATATGGATTATTCTTATTGTTCTAGAATGTATACAAACGGACAAAAAGCAAGAATGGTTGCTGCTATCAATAGTAGTATTGGACAAAGAAATGAGTTGTGGCAAAATTCAAACTTAAATGCAACGGGTGTATTACAATCCCCAATACTTTGTACAGCCAACTTTACGGCAGATAATTTGGTTATTTGCCAAGGAGAATCTGTTGATTTTACGGATATGTCATTTAATGCTGCTACAGGGTGGAATTGGACGTTTACTGGAGGAACACCATCTACAGGAACCAATGCCACAGAAACGGTTGCTTATAACACACCTGGAACATATGCAGTAACCTTAACGGCTACTGATGGAACATCAAATGATACTGAGACGAAAAATGCTTATATCACTGTTCTTCCCTCTACAGGTCGACCTGCTCCATTGATAGAAGGCTTTGAAACAGAAACTACTTTGCCAAGCAATAATTGGATGATTTTTAATCCTGATAACGGACAAGCTTGGACGGTAACTTCAACCGCTGCATATAGCGGAACGAAATCTGCAAAATTGAGTAACTCTCAAATTGCGGCAGGACATACGGATGAATTAATTTCGGGTACAATTGATCTTTCAAGTATGAGCTCGGTTGTGGTTACTTTTAAGTATGCTTATGCCATGAAAAATTCAAATAGTACAGATATTTTAAAAGTTTATGCAAGTAATGATTGTGGAGCTTCATGGTCAATGCGAAAACAATTTCCAGCAGCCACACTTTCTACTTCAGGAAATCAAACTAGTTCTTTTACACCTTCATCTATTTCGCAATGGGAGGAAGGTCAAATAACGAATTTATCCGCTTCTTATTTAACCTCAAGTTTCCGTCTTAAATTTGAACTTACTTCAGGTCTTGGCAATAATGTTTATATTGATGATATTAATATTTCAAGCGCCCTTTATGTAGATGATTTGAATGCTAATTTTGGATTAACTGCTTATCCCAATCCATTCGACTCGCAAACAACGGTTTCATTTTCTTTAGATAATGAAAAAGATGTGGAGTTGAACGTTTATGATGTAATTGGAAAGCAAGTAATGAATTTAACGAAAGGAAGTTTATCAGCAGGAGAACATACTTATATGATTGATGGATCTGATTTAGGCGCGGGAGTTTATTTCGTAAAGCTAAAAGCAGGTAACTCAGAAAAAGTAATGAAGGTGATTCTACAATAAAATAGAATTTTGGTTTTTGTAATCCCTCAATAGAAATACTGGGGGATTTTTATTTTTCGGTTATTCTTCCTCTCTTCCATAAATAAAAATATAAATTCACTCTTCCAGCCAACTTATCCCGACTCACTTTTTGGTCATAAACAAAACGATTAGATCCGGTTTCTGAATAATATTCTACATTTTCGGTGATGAATCTTTGGCAATAACCGATATTAAAATCTAAGCCTCCTCTACAATTTTCGAAATTCAGGTGCGCACCTGCTGTTAATCCTAAATCAAAAAAATCTTCATTTTGTCGAACTACTTCACCGTCTATAAATTTCCATTCTTCTTTTGCATATTGATGTGCTCCTCCAAATTTTCCAAAAACTGTTAAATAGGGTTTGATTTTTTTTCCAGAGAAAGATTTTTGAAAAGGATAAAAACGCAAATCAACTAATAAACAATTTCTTTTGTTTTTTTTAGCGTATTCTCGGTAATTATCTGGATTTAATGAATCGTAATAATCTTCTTGCTCATAAATATTGTGCAGGTGAACAAAGTCGGCTCCTAATGAAAAATTTTTGGTAAAACGAAACTCAACTCCGGCGGTAGCATTTAGCACCCACCAATCTTCAACCACTACGAATCCTAATACTTTACCTCTAAGAAGTAATCCTGATTTTACATCATCTTCATAGGCGATTTGTGAAAACAGCGAATTGTGAAAAATGATGAATAGTAAGATCAATTTTGTTTTCATATACTCAAAAAAAAATCCCCAAGATTCTGAAACAATCCCGATAACTATCGGGGCAGAATGATCTCAGGGATAAATATTTTAAAAGTTTTATTTTAGTCTTTATAACCTACCACAACGGCAACACAACCTTGAGGTTCGATTTCTGGCTGAACTAATGGCTTTGGAACATTAATTTCTATCAACAATTGTTGGGTAGAAGCCACTTTAAAATCAAAGCTAGCTTTGTCTTTATCTTTTGCTGAATCGAAAATTAAATTACGATCCATGTCCATTACTTTGTAAGTTACTTTTCCTAAAATTAATTCTGAACAAACTAGTATACGATAATCCATTCCACTATAAAAAGTAAGCATGATTTCGGCTTTATCTCCAGGAAATAAAATGGTTTTATTTAATTGCCCTGAATGAACATAAGGGGCTAATTTAGGAACGCAAGAGCGCTTGATATAACTTTTGCATTGTGAATTTAATTGTGTAGCAGTGGTAACAACCATTATCAATGCCAATGAAAATATTTTTAATGTTCGCATATTCTATTTTTAATTTGATGAAACGTAATTTGTCCTAACTTTAAGTACCAAAGCTTTTATTTCATTGAATTGCTCCATCGTGATAGAAATCTTTTTTCCGCCATTTATCACCGTAGTTTCTCCTTCTTGTTTCACACTGGTTTCTTCAGATGTTACTTCCAGTTTGTCATATACAACTTTGAATTTTTTCATATCAGCAATCATTAAGTCGATGTTATCATTTTTTTCATACGAATTTAATAATCCCAACAAGTGTTCTAGAGATAATTTTAAGTCAGCTACTTTCTGAACAATTTCCATATTTGGTTTTGCATCATTAACTGTTTGAGTGGCTAAAAACAATCCTTCTACCCAACCTCCTGTTATAATAAATGCAGTTATATCCATTTTGTCATTTTGCTCTAAATAATCCTGTAATTCCCAAAACATTTCTGAAACGATATTGAGAATCGAATCTTTATTGTCAACGTTATCTTGAGCACGAGCAACAGTATTTTCACTGATGGCATTTTCTATTCCAAGTGCTTCAGCAAGCTTTTGAGAGCATTGTAAATAAAACATGGTTTCCTGCGTATTATCAAAAATATTCGCATAATTCAAATCAGCACCATAAATACCTAAATTAATTCCACGACTTTTTGAAGAAGTATAACTATCAACATTTTTTACATCGTTTAGAAGTTTGTAATTGTATTTTGCACCTGCATTTTGCAATATATTTACCATTTCAGCAGGAGAAGGAACACTGTAAATAATTTTTTTAGTGTGTTCGACTTTGGTCTTCAAATTTGGATCTTCGTTTTCGGTTGTATCCGAATCACTAACTTCTTGTTTGTTATCGCCTCCACATGAAGTGAAAATCAAAGAAGAAATCGCAATTCCGGTCATTAAAATGTTAATGCGCTTCATTTAGTTCAGGTTTTATTTTATCAAATATAGGAAGGCTTTTTTAAAAATCAATGTGCTTCTAACCAGTTGCTACCAGTATTCATTTCAACCTCAAGTGGAACAGACAGTTTTACTGCATTTTCCATTTTATCTTTTACTACTATTTTAAGTCTTTCCACCTCATTTTTAGGGACATCAAAAACCAATTCATCATGCACTTGAAGAATCATCTTGCTTTTGAATTCTTGTTCACACAACGATTTGTGAATATTAATCATTGCGATTTTTATAATATCAGCTGCTGAACCTTGTATAGGGGCGTTAATGGCATTTCGTTCGGCAAAACCTCTCACAGTGGCATTTCCCGAATGAATATCGGGTAATTGTCTTCTTCTACCCATAATCGTTTTTACAAATCCATCTTTATGTGCTTTTTGGATATTGCCCGAAATATATTCTTTGATGGCAGGATACTGGGCAAAATAAGAATCAATAATTTCTTTCGCTTCTTTTTGCGGAATGCTTAATGTTTGAGATAAACCAAATGCCGTTTGTCCGTAAATGATTCCGAAGTTAACTGCTTTTGCACGACTTCGCATATCTTTAGTTACCTCTGCTATTTCTACATTGAAAACTTTTGCTGCAGTTGCAGTATGAATATCTATTTTATTTTGAAAAGCTTGAATCATATTTTCATCATTGGCTAATGCGGCAATGATTCGTAATTCTACTTGCGAATAATCGGCAGAGAGAATAACATGATTTTCATCTGTAGGAATAAAAGCTTTGCGAATATATTTTCCACGCTCACTTCTAATGGGAATATTTTGAAGATTGGGATTATTAGAACTCAATCTCCCAGTAGCAGCAATCGCTTGCATATAATTGGTATGTACTTTTCCTGTAGCAGAATTAATCATTTCGGGAAGCGCATCAACATAAGTAGATTTTAATTTTTTTACTTCACGGTATTCTAAAATTTTGGGAATGATTTCATGTTTATCTACAAGCTTACTCAATATTTCTTCGCCAGTGGCATATTGCCCCGTTTTAGTTTTCTTCGCTTTTTCATCAATTTTTAAAATTTCAAAAAGTATTTGTCCCATCTGTTTGGGAGAATCGATGTTGAATTCGGTTGTTGCTAATCTGAAAATATCTTTTTCTAATTCCTTTGCTTCACCATCCAGCTTGGCAGAATAATCATTCAACATCTGCTTATCGATTTTTACGCCCTGTCTTTCCATTTCGGATAAAACAGTGATAAGCGGAGTTTCTATTTCGAAAAACAAGGAAGTAAAATTTTCTTTTTCTATTTCAGGAGCAAAAATCTCTTTTAATTGATAAGTTACATCTGCATCTTCAGCCGCATATTCTTTGATTTGCTCCAAAGGAACTTCACGCATATTTCCTTGAGCCGCGCCTTTTTTACCAATAAGATCTTCGATTGAAACCGGACTATAATTCAAAAATGATTCTGCTAGAAAATCCATTCCATGTTTTTTATCGGGTTCGATGAGGTAGTGAGCAAGCATGGTGTCAAACAATTTTCCTTTTAATGCTATTCCATAGTTTTTAAGAATAGAATAATCGTATTTGATATTTTGCCCAATTTTCATAATGGAATGATCTTCAAAAATATCTTGTAGCCAGGATAATTTTTTCATCACTTCTTCTTTATTTTCAGAGAAAGGAATGTAATAGGCTTCGTGCGCTTTAATACTAATCGACATTCCTACAATTTCTGCGGTGAGAGAATCTAATCCTGTAGTTTCGGTATCGAAGCAAAATTCTTTTTTAGTTTTAATTTTTTCAGCGAGTGAACGAATTTCATTTTCATCATTCAACACGATGTAATTATGAGAAACAGTTTCAATGGTTTTGAAATCTTCTAGTTTTATTTCTGCTCCGCTATCGTTCTCATTTTCGCTCTGAATTTCACCTTGTGCAAATAAATCCGACTGTCCGTTTTTATTTACTGCAGCAACTGCGGCTGGAGTCATTGCAGTAGAACCGATTTCTTTTCCTAAAACTCTTTTTGCTAGCGTACGGAATTCCAATTCTGAAAATATTTCTAAAACTTTATCTTTATCGGGCTCTTCGAGAATTAAATCTTCTTCTTTGAAATCAACTGGTGCATCCAAAAGAATAGTAGCTAATTTTTTCGACATTAATGCTTGCTCCACATTTGCTTCTACTTTTTCTTTTAGTTTTCCTTTAAGCTCGGAAGTGTTTTGTAACATGTTTTCCATTGAGCCAAATTGCTTGATTAATTGCTTCGCTGTTTTTTCTCCCACGCCTGGAATTCCTGGAATATTATCCACGGCATCGCCCCATAACCCTAAAATATCAATGACCTGTGAAGGATTTTCCACTTCAAATTTTTCACAAACTTCTTTCACTCCTAAAACTTCAGCTTCATTACCAAAACGCCCCGGTTTGTAAATGAAAATATTTTCGGAAACGAGTTGCCCAAAATCTTTATCAGGAGTCATCATATAAGTAACGAAACCTTGTTGCTCTGCTTTTTTTGCTAACGTACCAATCACATCATCGGCTTCATACCCTTCTGATTCGAGAACAGGAATTTTAAATGCTTTGATAATATCTTTGATATAGGGAATGGATATTTTAATAGCATCTGGCATTTCTTCACGATTCGCTTTATACTCTGTAAAATCTTCATGACGTTGAGTAGGTCCAGCCATATCAAAAACTACCGCAATATGAGTAGGCTTTTGTTTTTGCAAAACTTCCATCAAGGTATTAGTGAAACCCAATATTGCAGAAGTATCTACACCTTTCGAATTAATCGGATTGAATTTTCCATTGGCGTTAAGAGCAAAATATCCGCGATAGATTAATGCAAATGCATCGAGGAGGAAAAGCTTTTTAGTGGCTTCGGCAGGGTGAATGTTTTCGTTCATGGGGTGAAGATAGGAAATTTACCAATCAGCGAATTTATCAATAAGCGGATTAGTTGAAAAGAAATTATAAATTTTTAAGTGAATTAGTTTAATCTATATTTATTTCATAAACAGGTGAAAAAAATAAATCAAAAAGGCTCTACCACCTCGCAGAGCCTTCAAAAGTTTTAGTTCTTTTTCTTTCTGACTTCTTCCTGCTAAAAGTTGCAGGTTTCCATCTGTGATTATTCGGATGAAACATTCAGGAAAGCAAACTTTAAACCACCTAAATTTCTTATGAATGTTAAACCACATCAACAATTGTAATTTTAAATACTACTTCCTTCAGATATCTAAAGCACTTAATCAGTTCAACTAACGTGGGAATCGTTATACTAAGGGTTACGGCATTATTTTTGGAAAATAGGCTAATGTTATGCTTGCATACATATTGATAAAAGTAGATTTGTTAAATTATTATGCGTGCATAATAATAGGTCAGACTAAGCGTTCAGGTGAGCTAAAGTAGATTCTAGTGAGTACTTTTTGCAGTTCTCTTTGTAGAACTAAATCGGTGATGAACGAAGATAAATCGGTTTTGTTACTAGCAGAATTGGGATTTGCCGATGAAATATGTTTTTTGATTTCATTTTCTGAGATATCTATTCGGTAGAGCAAAGATTTTAACTTTTCGGGTTGCATCATTTCTAATGTATAGATGACTGGCTCTACTTGATCGAAAAGTTCGCGATAGGGAGTTTCTTTATCTCCCTGCCGGCGGGCTTTAAATTGAATGGGGATAGAAAAATCACCCATGTCTTTTATTAATTGATCGGCCGTCATCTGAATAATTTCTTGATCAGAATGGTATTTTTTAGCCGATTTTAGAATTTCTGGAAGATTCATAGTATAAAAGTAAAATTAAAAACGGAGAAATGAATAAACGGCATGTATTCTGATTAAATTTGAAGTATGATATCTATCAGTAAACTACTTGTTTTTTCTTTTTTCCTTATTTGGGGAACTATTGCGAACGCTCAAAATAATAAGGAGGATTTACCCGATTATTATCCATCGCCAAATGATGAACCATTGACATTTAAAGTGAAGGTTCATGTTTTTCATTATAAAAAAGAGGACCCAAAAAATTTTATTTTAGCTGATACGGTTATTATTCAAAAGCATTTTGAAAACTTGAATGGTTTTTATAGCACTTTTGATAAACCCACTTTGAAAGCAGAGAATCATGAAGAAATTCCATTTATTTACGATAGTAGAATTCGATTTAAATTAGTGGATATAAAATTTTATACCGATTCGGTTTCTTGGTTGCGATGGTCGCGTGGGCTCAACGAAAGTGGAGGTTTTCCCATCAATATTAAGTGGGTGGATAGTGAAAAAAACATAATTGGTTTTACTGGTTTAGGGCCGCAGCCGTTTAAGAAGAATATTGATTCCATCATTATTTTTCGTTCAACTAATAATAATGGTGGATATAAAATTGATAGTGCATGGAAAGAAAATAAGATAACTTATTTACGACTGAAAGGGAAGAAGCTTCAGACAGGAGATTCTCTAGGAGCAATTTCACATTTGGTAGATGTTAGTAGAAATTGTGATTCGGATATTTGGGTAGATAAATTAAATTCGGATAAAAATTTCATTCATATTTTAGCTACAGGAACTTTTGATCCAAAGCAAGGTTTTGGTTGCGGGCCTAACCCTTACTATTTAAATATGACCAATTGGGGCCCCGATTATAAATGGGCAGGATCACAATTAATCGCACATGAAATTGGACATTGCATAGGATTAAATCATACCGATTATCCTCAGTTTGATGATTTGCCTAAGAAAGATAAGTTTGGTTGGTTGATGTGCGATAGTGTTGCTGTTTCGAATAATATTATGGGATATAATGTTTGCAGAAGATATCTTTCTCCTAAGCAAATCGCTTTCATCCATAAATTATACCGAAGTGATGCATCAAGAATTCGCACTACTACATTGGTAAATTTTGATAAAAGCAAAACAGAAATTTATCGTTTCAATAAAACAATTGATAAGCATACCGTTTTTCAAGGTGACATTGTCGTGAAGAAAAACAAAACATTAACCATAACAAAAAATTGTTTTCTCACCGAAGGTTCTACTATTTACCTCGAGAAAGGTGCCAAATTAATTTTGGATAATGCCAATCTTGCTTCTGCATCACAAACTTCCTGGAAAGGAATTGTTAAGTGTAAGAAAGTAAAAAATGGAAGGGCTACTGGGAATGGAAATGGAGTGGTGGAGGGGAGTGGAAAGTTGATGGAAGTAAAAGAGTAGAACCCCTCCGCCCTGCGGGCACCTCCCCTAAGATAAGGGGAGGATGGGGTTACGGTTTTGTATTATAGTTGTCGAAATTATTGTGCAATGTATTTTAAACAAAAGATCCCTCCGCCCTGCGGGCTCCTCCCCTAAGAACTTTTCTCATGAACGAAGCGAATATAAGGGGAGGATGGGGTTACGGTTTTGTATTATAGTTGTCGAAATTATTGTGCAATGTATTTTAAACAAAAGATCCCTCCGCCCTGCGGGCTCATCCCCTAAGAACTTTTCTCATGAACGAAGCGAATATAAGGGGAGGATTGGGGTACGTTTTTGTATTATAGTTGTCGAAATTATTGTGCAATGTATTTTAAACAAAAGAACCCTCCGCCCTGCGGGCACCTCCCCTAAGAACTTTTCTCATGAACGAAGCGAATATAAGGGGAGGATGGGGTTACGGTTTTGTATTATAGTTGTCGAAATTATTGTGCAATGTATTTTAAACGAAAAACCGAGAACTAATAATATTATTCCCCTTTCTCCGACTCTTCCATTGTTTTCTCCGGTCGCATTTGCGGAAATAACAAAACATCCTGTATACTCACTTGTCCGGTCATTAGCATGGCTAAACGATCAATACCAATTCCAATTCCAGAAGTAGGCGGCATTCCGTATTCTAAGGCACGCAAGAAATCATAATCGATGAACATGGCTTCGTCATCACCGCGCTCCATTAATTTTACTTGATCTTCGAAACGCTCGCGCTGATCAATTGGATCATTCAACTCCGAATAAGCATTAGCAATTTCTTTTCCATTGATGATTAATTCGAATCGCTCTACTAATCCTTCTTTGCTTCTGTGCTTTTTGGTGAGCGGACTCATCTCCACTGGATAATCAATAATAAAGGTGGGTTGTATATAATGTGATTCACATTTCCCTCCGAAAAGTTCATCTATCAATTTTCCTTTTCCCATAGAGTTATCTACTTCGATATGTAATTTCTTACATGTCTCACGTAATTGATCTTCGTTCATTTGAGAAACATCAATTTCTGTATGTTCTTTGATCGCATCATAAATAGAAATGCGTTTGAAGGGTGCTTTGTAAGAAATAATATTCTCACCCATTTTCACTTCATGTGTACCGTTGGTTTGTTGCGCCACGAATTGCAATAAACTTTCTGTGGTATTCATCATCCAGAAATAATCTTTATAGGCTACGTAAAATTCAAGAATAGTGAATTCAGGATTATGTGTTCTATCCATTCCTTCATTTCTAAAATTACGCGAGAATTCATACACCCAATCAAATCCACCAACGATTAATCTTTTTAAATAAAGTTCATTGGCAATTCTCAAATACAATGGAATATCTAATGCATTATGATGTGTAATGAAAGGACGAGCGGTTGCTCCACCCGGAATACTTTGCAATACCGGAGTATCTACTTCCAATGCACCTTCTTCATTGAGGAAATCACGAATGGCGTTTACCATTTTTGTTCGCTTAATAAAAACTTCTTTTACATGTTGATTCACGATTAAATCAGCATAACGCTGACGGTATCTAAATTCAGGATCACTAACGGCATCAAAAACATTTCCATCGGCATCTGTTTTAACAATAGGAAGTGGCTTTAAAGATTTACCTAATAATTTAAATTCTTTAACGTGAACAGAAGTTTCTCCAACTTTCGTCACAAAAACATATCCGGTAATTCCAATAAAATCTCCGATGTCCACTAATTTTTTAAAAAGAGAATCGAATAAAGTTTTGTCTTCACCCGGGCAAATATCATCTCTACGAATATATAATTGAATTCTTCCAGAGGAATCCATCAATTCGGCAAAACAAGCTTTCCCCATATCGCGAACGCCCATTAAACGACCTGCAAGAGTTACATTTTCGAAGCCTGCAGCTTCAGGAACGAAATCACGTTTAATATGCGCGGCAAAAGCATTCACATTAAATTCTGGAGCCGGATAAGGGTCAATGCCTAAAGCTCTGATTTCATCTAATTTCTGGCGTCTAATAATTTCTTGTTCGCTAAGTTGTTCAATTTGCATAAGGGTATTTTTTCAGTCCCCAAAGATATTTTTTTTAGTTCAAATACAACTTTTTTAAATATCATCCGTTATAAACACACAAACCCCCTAAAAGCACAAGTTATAAGCAATCTCTACTAAATCATCTTAAGAACAAATAAATGTACTTGGATGCTGATTGTTTAACCTCAAAACTTGTTGCTATGAAAACTCCCACTCAAAACGTAATTAAAAAAGGCATGAAGCCTGCGACCTTATTACAGTTAGGCCTCATCTTTTCATTAGGTATCACTCTGGTAGGCTTTGAATATGCCACCGCGGATATTAAAAGAGATAAAGTAACTACCGGAAAAATGGATGCGGTAGAAATGGAAAATATTATCGATTATGATATCAAGAAGCCAGATGCCCCTAAACCGAGTAATCCGCAGAACACAAATAATCAGAATAGGAGTAATACTTCTAATACCCAACAAGTATCCACTAATGTTCAAACTACCCAAAATCAAAATCAAGTATCTACAACTATTGGCGTTCCAGGAGATACAACAGTTGTGATAATTGATACTTGGACACCCGTTGGACCGATTACCAATGAGATTTTTGATATTGTTGAAGAAATGCCAACCTACCAAAACCTTTTAACTATAAAGGATAAAGTGAAAAGAAAATCAGAAACTGAAAAAGAATTATTGAGCCATATCAATAAGAAAGTGAAGTATCCTGAAATGGCTTTAGCTACAGGAATTGAAGGAAAAGTTTACGTTGAATTCATCGTGGATACTGAAGGTGATATTACCAATGTAAAAATTAAAAGAAGCGTACATGAAGATTTGGATGCAGAAGCTATTCGTGCAGTAAAATCGTTACCTAAAATGGTTCCTGGTAAACAATTGGATAAAGCAGTAAATGTTCGTTATACCATTCCTGTTTATTTCAAAATTTCGAGGAATTAAGATTCATTCTAAGTTTTAAAAAATAACCAAGTTTTCTTGTTTTTTATCCCTGGTTTAACAACCGGGGTTTTTTATGAGCTAAATTTTATAGATTGAAAGGAATAATTTTAGTTTTACTGCTTCAATATTGTTTTCTCTTAATGTATGTTAATTAAAATTGGCATTTCTTATTAATTATTGCTTCATGAATAATTCTATTCTGTATTTTTGTTTTTATGGAATTAGATTTATTTAATTATGCTGGAAGAGAATATTGCAACGACTTGTTTTCGTATTCTCGTTTTTTAACTCGAGAAGTTTTAGTTGGAAAAGTTGTCCCGATATCTATCGGGATTGGAGGAAAAAATCCCATTCGTATTCAATCAATGACGACAACGGATACCATGGACACCGAAGCAACGGTAGAGCAATCCATAAGAATGATTGAAGCGGGATGCGAATTAGTGCGAATCACCGCCCCAAGTAAAAAAGAGGCAGAAAATCTAGCCAAAATCAAAGAATTATTAGTTGAAAAAGGATACGATACACCATTGGTGGCCGACATTCACTTTACACCTAATGCAGCTGAAGTTGCCGCAGGAATTGTAGAAAAAGTGAGAGTGAATCCTGGAAATTATGCCGACAAGAAAAAATTTGATGAAATAGATTTTTCGGATGAGAGTTATGAAGCGGAACTAAAAAGAATCCGAGAAAAATTTACGCCACTAGTTTTATTGTGCAAGAAAAATAAAACAGCTATGCGCATAGGTACGAATCATGGCTCGTTGAGTGATCGTATTTTGAGTCGCTATGGTGATACTCCACTAGGAATGGTAGAAAGCGCATTAGAGTTTGCCAGAATTTGTCGTGACAATGATTTTCATGAAATAGTTTTCTCCATGAAAGCAAGTAATGCGCAAGTAATGGTACAAGCTTATCGTTTGCTCGTTGCAAAAATGAAAAAGGAAGGAATGAATTATCCTTTGCATTTAGGGGTAACAGAAGCAGGCGATGGCGAAGATGGAAGAATAAAATCGGCAGTAGGAATAGGAACGTTATTAGAAGATGGCTTAGGCGATACCATTCGCGTTTCATTAACCGAAGATCCAGAATTTGAAATGCCAGTGGCGAAGAGGTTGGCAGATCGTTATGCGAAAAGATCAATTAATGTTCCTGTAGATTCGCGAAGCATCGCGGATTTGAACGCATTATATAAAATATTCTCACCCTTCGAATATCAACGAAGACATACCAATGAAGTTTCGAACATAGGAGCAAAACATGTTCCAGTTGTTTTAGCAGATTTTAGTGGGAAAGAAAAAATTACGGCAGCTTCATTATTTGCTGTTGGATATAATTATTCTGTTCCTCTTGATAAATGGAATTTGACGGACCAAGCTTGCGATTATATTTATGCAGGAGATAATTTGTTAGATTTTGAAATTCCTGGAACATTGGGAATTATTTATAATAATTTAGTTTGGAAGAATAATAAGAAAGTACGAAGTTATCCTTTGTTCTGCGCCTCTGAGTTTTTTACTGAGGAACAACATCCGGAATTGAATTTTGTGGCTGTAGAAATTAATTCATTGAACGAAGAATTCATTGCTAAAATCAAAGAGTATAAGAATGTCGTTTTAGTTCTCGATACCTTTTCCGAGAATGGAATGACAGAGCAACGTGCTTTGTTTTTTAAATTATTATTGAAGGAAGTTACTCTTCCTGTGATTATCAAAAGAAATTATTCGAAATTGGATGATGAGAATGTACAATTATATTCTTCTACTGATTTCGGTGCTTTATTTTTAGATGGTTTCGGAGATGGAATTTGGATGAAGACAATTGAATGTAGTAATCCGCAATTAAATAATAGAACAGCATTTGGAATTTTACAAGCTACCAGAACTAGAATTTCAAAAACAGAATATATTTCTTGTCCATCTTGCGGACGAACACTTTTTGATTTACAAGAAACCACTCAGAAAATAAGAAGTGTGACCGATCATTTGAAAGGAATAAAAATCGGAATCATGGGATGTATTGTGAATGGTCCAGGAGAAATGGCCGATGCCGATTATGGTTATGTGGGAACAGGTGTTGGAAAAATTTCTCTCTACAAAGGAAGAGAAGTAGTAAAGAAAAATGTATCTTCTGACAATGCGGTGAATGAATTGATCGAGTTGATTAAGGAGAATGGAGATTGGCGTGAAATAGAAACTGTTTAGTTTCTATTTCACGGACCCCTCCGTCTCGAAGACGAGACACCTCCCCTTATCAAGGGGAGGAATAAAGACATGCACGCTTAAAAATAAGGATTTAATTAGAGAGGTTTTCTAAGTTTTGTAAAATTTTGATTCAATGTTTGAATGGTATCATCGAGAGTGATAGTTGTTTTAGGATAACATTCTATTCCATCTTTATCAGATTTTTCTGAGTCAGAACAATAAACCAATATGATAATTAGTAAAAACAGCAATATTTTAACTCACTTGACTTTCATTCTTAATTTTTCATTTTTAATTCTTATTTGCTTTCACCACTCTAAATCCATGATTGGAAAAACTAGCCATTTTATTTACGCTACCAATATCTATAGAATTAAAAAAATTACAGGAATTTTTTGAACACCACCAAGAGCCGCCACGCGCACATACTTGACGAGGATTATTTTTTAATTGAGAAAATTGATCAGAACAGAATTCGAAATTATTTCCATACATATCATATAATCCCCATTTGTTGGGTTGGAAAGTTTTTATTGGAGAATGATATAAAAATTCATCTTCTACATTTAATGTATCATGTGTTCTGCTCAACCAAATATTGGCATATTCATGGAGTAAAGTAGAATCTTTTCCGAAAAAATATTTATCTCGAGAACCACAACGCGAAGCAATTTCCCATTCATCTAAAGTAGGTAATCGTACTTCTGCCCATTGGCAATATTCTAAAATATCAATGAAACTGATGCAGGTAACAGGATAATTTTCTTTTCCTTCTATTCCGCCATTTTTTTCTCCAAATGGAAATCTCCAATTAGCGGTAGAATCTTGCACCCATTCAAATTCTCCTAAGCCAACATGAAATGTTTTGGCGTTTTTATATTTTTCAGCCGTGGTAAAGTATTTTGTTTCGTTTACAAATTTACTGAATTGCTCATTGGTGATTTCATTAGGAGTGATGTAAAATTCATCTGATTTTATTTTATGAATTGGATTGACAGATGAATTTTCTCCTCCCAAAACATATTCTCCAGCTGGAATTTTTACCCACTCGAATTCGGGTTTTGGATTTTCGGATTTTTTGCTATCCGTATTAGATTTACAGGAAATAAATAGACAAATAATAAATAACAAGACTGAATCTTGAATTACTCCTTTCAGTCGTGAAATTGTTTTGAATCTTGAATGTTGAATTTTAAATTCTCCCATCATTCTCCATTCCTATCACTATAAAACACTTTTGCTAATTGAATAATTTTTTTTCTTACAGTGGTAGTTGCCTTTACACTATTGTTAGTATAATAAGAATTATCTCCATACATTTTATCATAAAATTCTGCTTCACGCAACGGGGCAAATTCATTGTCATGCATGAATTCCAATAAATACGAATAATTAGCAAGATTATCTTTTGAAGCTGTTGCCATCACTACAGGGAAAGCTTCAACGGCATCCAGTCTTTTTAATAAGCGCAAATATTCTAAATTTATTTTATCTGGATTTTCTTCCATGTATTCGGTAATTGCAATTATCACCGAATCTCTTCTTCTATTAATTTCGTTCCATTGTATATCGCTCATCTCTTCGGCTTCATAGCTAAACGGAATATATCCATTTATTTTAGGAATATTAGCAGTGGAATCATAAAATCCCTCGGCACAAACTTGTGAGAACGAAGCTGGATAGGCGAGAGCATAATAAATTAATTCGTTCACATTTAATTTTTTTAGTTCTTTTTCTTTTAGAAAATCGAATACATACCCAACTACCGGTTCTTGCGGATCTTCGTATTTCGTAGAAGACATTAGAACCATCTCATCCACTTTTTCACTATAGAAAATGGCATTATCTAAATTTTGATCTATCCAGGAGCCCATGTGTTTTGGCAACCTTTCTCTTGGTAATATTTCTTTTTCTACCAATGTATCTGCTACGGAATCCAAAGTATCTTTTTCTTCTATATTAGAAGTATCTTTTTCTGTTTTTTCTTCGGAACCACACGAGGAGTGAAGAATTAAGATGAGGAATAGAAAAGAGTAAAGTAGGTTTTTCATAGATGAAATTTGATTACTAAGATAGGGAAAAGTGATTTCTTCTTTCTTTTTCTTGACAAAAAAAGAAACTACTATATTTTCAATTTGAACTCAGTATAGACCTTTTCCCCGCATTCGCGGTACTTCCCCTTATCAAGGGGAAGAGTAAGAAAGTTTTCAAAATTAAAATTTTGCTTTAATTACAAGCTTCACAATTTATAGCAAAGAAATTAAGCGCGCCTGTCTTTACTCCTTCCCTTGATAAGGGGAGGTGCTGAGGAACGAAGCGGAGGGGTCTAAACTTTACCATATGAAAACAGATATCTTGAATACAAAAAAAATCCCCGCTATCCCGATAATTATCGAGACTAGCGAGGACTCATACTTCATATTTCTTAAATCTTACTTCGTATTTATTATACGTGTCCTTGTCCTAACATTGCTTCAGCTACTTTTACGAAGCCTCCAACATTAGCACCTCTAACGTAATTTACATAATCACCATCTTTACCATACTTCACACAAGTTGCATGAATATTTTTCATGATGTTATGTAATCTTTCGTCTACTTCGGCACTTGTCCAGCTTAAACGAAGCGAGTTTTGACTCATTTCTAAACCAGAAGTGGCAACACCACCAGCATTTGAAGCTTTACCAGGAGCAAAAAGTACTTTTTTCTCAATGAAATAATTTACTGCTTCAGGTGTAGAAGGCATATTAGCTCCTTCAGCAACTGCAATAACACCGTTTTTCACTAATTTTTTAGCATCATCACCATTTAATTCGTTTTGTGTAGCGCATGGAAGAGCGATATCACATTTTTCTCCCCATGGAGTAGCATTCTTAACGAATTTAGCGTTTTTGTATTTAGCACAATATTCATCGATACGTCCACGTAATTCATTTTTGATATGCATAACGTAAGCTAATTTCTCAGCATTGATTCCATCTTTATCTACGATATATCCTGATGAATCACTTAAAGTAATAACTTTTGCACCTAAATGAATACATTTTTCAGCAGCATATTGAGCCACATTTCCTGAACCAGAAATAACAACTGTTTTTCCTTTCAAAGATTGTTTTTTAGTCTTCATCATTTCTTCGGTGAAATAAACACAACCGTAACCAGTAGCTTCGGGACGAATCAATGATCCACCAAAAGAAATTCCTTTACCAGTTAAAACACCTGTAAATTCATTGCGAAGACGCTTGTATTGTCCGAACATATATCCTACTTCACGACCACCCACTCCGATATCACCTGCAGGAACATCGGTATCTGCACCGATATGTTTAGAAAGTTCGGTCATGAATGATTGACAGAAACGCATGATTTCATTATCTGATTTTCCTTTTGGATCAAAATCAGCACCACCTTTACCACCGCCCATTGGCAATGTAGTAAGTGAATTTTTAAATACTTGTTCGAAAGCAAGGAATTTTAAAATAGAAAGGTTGACAGAAGGATGGAAGCGAAGTCCACCTTTGTAAGGTCCGATTGCACTATTCATTTGAATACGGTAACCGCGATTCAATTGCCACTCACCTTTATCATCAATCCATGGAACACGGAACATAATAACACGCTCTGGCTCTGCCATACGCTCCAACATTTTTGCGTTGTTGTATTTCGGATTTTTTTCCATGTAAGGAATTACCGTTTCTGCAACTTCGTGAACCGCTTGTAAAAACTCTTTTTCATTCGGATTTTTCGCTTTCACTGATTTCATGAATGCATCAACTTTCGCCTCGATAGAAGCTCCGTTGGAAGCCGGCTTAGCGGCTGCTTTTTTTGCTACTGTTTTAGTGGCCATATGATTTTATATTTCTTTTTGAATTTTAAGACGCCCAAATGTATGTAATTTCATTATTGACTTTACAGTGAGAGCCTGATTTTTTTTTGTTTTTGACTAAGAATGATTTTTGACAGTTTAAAAGGGTATTTTGAATAGTTGAAGGACGGTTTGTAACTAATGAAAGATTTTGACGTTATGATTGGTAAAAACCAATACATGAAACTGATTCTACTCATTTTTACCTTAATTTTTGCAGCTTCTTTTACTTTTCTGAGTCCTAAGGGAAAATCCATTTACCAATCGCCTGATTTGGATAAATTGATGGTTTATGTGCCCAATATGTCGTTTAGTTATCGCGAGGCAGATACGCTAATCATGGATTATTCACTGCCGAATACTTATTCGATAAAGGGATTTTATATGTTTCCGTACGAAGTAAGTAATGGACAATATTTGGAATATATTCATGATTTAAAATTAAATAATGACACAACCTGGAAAAAAGCATTACCGGATTCATTAGTTTGGGTAGAACCTTTAGCATATAATGAACCTTACGTTAAGTATTATTTGCGACATCCAGCTTATCGCGATTATCCTTTAGTTGGTGTTACACAAAAGCAATGTATAAGATATTGTGAATGGCTCACTAAAAAATATAATAGCACAGAAAAAAGAAAACATAAAAAAGTGAAATTTCGATTACCCACAAAATATGAATGGTACGCAGCTGCTGTTTATAGAAAAGCAGAGAAAGGTAAATCGAAGAATATAAAAGACGTCAGTGTATATGACGATCGTTTTTTTCCTTGGGATGGGACTTATTTAAGAAACAACGATGGAAAGCCTAGGGCTAATTATATGCAAATGGATGAAACAAGCATTCATCGAGAATATGATTCGGTAGTGAGTATTTATGGAAGAAAATCAATTAGACTTCGATATGTTGCCGAAACAGGTTCTTATATGGGAGTTGCGGGAAGTTTAAATGATGCAAACGATATTACAGCTCCAGTTGATTCTTATTGGCCAAATGATTTAGGAATTTATAATATGGCTGGAAATGTAGAAGAGTTTGTTTCGGAATATGGAATCACTAAGGGTGGAAGCTGGCACGATCCAGGATATTATTTAAGAAATACGGTAATTGAAACTTATCAATCAATAAATGAAGCCACGAGTTCGCGTGGTTTTAGATTTGTGATGGAAATAGTAGAAGAGTAGATTCCTTGACGAATTAAAATCAGGATAATTTCAAAACTTGATTTTTATCATTCTTTCTAATGTTTACTAGCAATTTGCCGCAAGTTTTAGTCATTTCTTTTATCGCTAAATTAGTATTCTTTAAAACCGATTTATGTAAATCCATATTTGAATTAGCATTCGTTAAGGAAAAAAAGGATTAAAGAAAATAATGTGTTTTTGAAAAATAATTTTATTTATTTCCTCTCCTTTACTTCTAAACTTTTTTTCACTGTTTTTCCATTGGCTGTAAATTCTACATTGTATTTTCCTGGAATCAAATAAAATTTTTCATTTTCAGCAGCTTCAGGTAAATGCTCGGGTTTAGCGGAATCTTTTTCATTCCATAAAGATTGTGTGAAGGCATCCTTGTATTTTGTATCTATTAACAAATGGTAATCGTAAAAATTAATTCCCTTATCAGCTTTCAGAATTTCTGAAAATAATTCTTGGCCATCCCAAGCACTTACCTTTACCTTTACTTCCGAGTTACTTATTGCATAATAGGAAAACCGAACGTTAGGTTCTTTTGCCTCCGTCCAAAAATCATTTTTCTTTCCCCAATCTTTAGAAAAATAAATGGAAGCATCGTCAAAAACATAAATTTCTGATTTCACAATTGAATCATTCATTTTTTCTAATTCAGAAATATTCGCAATCCAAATAGATCTTCCGTGTGTTCCAATTACTAAGTCATTTGCTTTTTTTTGAATTACCATATCGTGAACCGCCACATGAGGCAAATCACTATCTAAATTTTGAAATGTATTTCCTTTATCCAATGAAAAATAAACTCCTTGATCGGTTCCAATAAAAATCAAATTTTCATTTTCCGAATTTTCACGAATCACATTAACGGGTTCCATGGGTAAATTGGTACCAATTTTCTTCCAGGTTTTTCCATAATCTTCCGAAGAGTAAATCATGGATGTCATATCATCAAAGGTGTGTCCGTTTAAAATTACATATACTCTTCCTTCTGAAAAAGCAGATGCCTGCACTCGTCTAATACAAAATCCAATTGGTAATCCAGCTGAAATATTTGTCCAATTACTTCCCCCATCTTTCGAAACATACACCAAACCATCATCACTTCCTGTGTAAAGTAAACCAAATTTCATTGGAGATTCATGAATAGTAGTTAATGTTCCATAGGCAACATCACCTTGCTTTCCTCCATTGGTTAAATCTCCCGAAATGGATTTGAATTCATTTCCTTTATTAAAACTTCGAAATAATTTATTTGCTCCGAAGTAAATTACATCGTGGTTATGTTCCGACATCCAAATTGGACTTTGCCAATTCCAGCGATAGGGTTTTTCTCCTAATTCATGTTTGGGTGTAATGTAATGCTGTGAACCTGTATTTTTATTTATTCTAAAGTAATGTCCAAATTGATATCCCGTATAAACGGTTTCATTATCTCGCGGATCAATGGCTATTTGCATTCCATCACCACCCATTAATTCTTTGTAGGGATATTGTCCAGATTGATGCCAAAAGGATGAAGCTTTATAAGACGAAGGTCCCCACCAAACGCCATTGTCTTGTAAGCCGCCATAAACATTATAGTTTTCTTCGTCATCTACATTTACGGTATAGAATTGTCCAACAGCAGGTGAATTGCATTTCATCCACGTTTTTCCATCATCATATGAAATATTTACACCTCCGTCATTTCCATTGATAAGATGTCCTTTGCGATTATTATCGATGCAAAGCGCATGATGATCTACATGTTGATTTTCTCCATTGATAGAAGTAAATGTTTTTCCTCCATCTTCTGATTTGATTAATACAAAAGCAACCACATAAATTTTATTCTCATCTTTTTCATCTACTCGAATATTACCAAAATAATAACCATAAGAATAAACGATATCGTCCATATACCCAACATGTGTTTTATTCCAAGTAATTCCTCCGTCAGCAGATTTGTATAATTCTGCACCAACTACTGGTGTGTCGAATAAAAGTGAATTCGCATCTTCTAAATATTCTGCTAGGGAAAGTGGAGTAATTTTATCTTTCTTCATCAATTTGATCACTTCATTGTAAGAATATTTTTCAGGAAAATTATTTTCTTTTAAATAGGTTTCGATTTTTTCCTTCGGAAGTTTTAAAAATTCTTCTTTAGCTATTTTTTTCATCTCCTCTTTAGTAATGATTTCTTTTTCACTTTTTGCTTCTTCTTTCTTTGGTCTTCTGTTTTGATTGTCTAAAAATGCATAAATCACTTTTGAATTATTTTTTGAAATAGCTAATCCAATTCTTCCCGTTCCTTCGCCTATGGGAAATCCGTTTTTGCCATCTGTTATCAATTTCCAAGAATCACCACCATCCATACTTTTATAAATCCCCGATCCTCCACCTGCTTCAGTAAAATTCCATGCTACACGTTCGCGTTGCCAAGCAGAAGCATAAAGTATTTTTGTGTCATTCGGATCGATAGTTACATCAATGACTCCTGTTTTTTCATTTACAAATAAAGTTTGTTTCCATATTTTACCTCCATCAGTAGTTTTATACATTCCCCGCTCTTTATTGAAAGTAAAAAGATGACCAATTACTCCTACCCAAACCGTATTCGGATCGGATGGATGTAGAACAATTCGACTAATATGTTGTGATTCTTCTAATCCTGAATGTATCCAAGTTTTTCCATTATCCGAACTTTTAAAAATTCCTACTCCCGAATAAGTAGAGCGACTCGAATTATTTTCACCTGTTCCCACCCAAAGTATTTTATTTTTCCAATCCACCGCAATATCTCCTATGGTCATTACCATTTCATGATCAAACAAGGGAGAAAAGCTCGTACCGTTATTGGTGGTTTCCCATAAACCACCCGAAGCATACGCAACATAAAAATGGGTGGCATCAGTGGGATCTAGTTCAATATCTACAACACGACCACTCATTACTGTAGGTCCTACATTTCTAAAACGAATGTTTTGTCCGATACTATTTTCTTCGGTGAGTTTTCGTTTTTGGTGCGATTCTATTCTAGATTTTGCATCTGTAGTTTTTGGTCCAGCGGCAGTAGAATTCCCTTTTTGAGCATGAGCAATTGTACTGATTAAAAATATTCCACTAATTAGTATTGCTTTTATCATAAATCGTATTAACTTTATTTACGCGAAAATAATTTTTTTATAAGTGTCAAATTGAATACGGCATATTATTTTTGCTTTAACTACAAATCGACATGACTATTTGAGGGTTAAATTTAATAGAAATTCAATACAATTCACACATGAAAAAGCTTTCTTTGATTATCATCTTCTTTTTATCTTCTATTTTCATTTTTCCTTGTGGTTGGGATTGGGATACCATTCAGATGGAAAAGCAAGAATTTCCAACGGTACATGAGTTAATTACGGGTAAGTTTTTGCGCCATTCTCCTGAGTTATACTATTGGAGGATTATGAATCGAACAGCACTCCTTAAAAAACACCCGGATAGTTTACATTATTACGATGATCTGGCCATGGCCTATGATAAAACGGGCGATAGTAAAAAAGCGATTGAAACAATGCTTAAAAAAGATGAATGGAAGAAAGATCAATACGAAACTTGGGCCAATTTGGGTTTGTTTTATATGCATAACGGAGAAATGCAAAAGGGAGTAGATGCTGTTAAAAAAGCGTTGAAAATAAATCCTAATGCGCATTTTGGGAGAGAGAGATATCAATTGTATTTGGGAGAATATATTTTGAGTAGAACAAAAGACGGAACGGTTCAATTGCCATTGGCCCAAAAAGGACAATCTAATTTTTATGATTTTCTCTATGAAAAATACATGAAAGGAAAAATTTCTGCTGGGAGTAAGAAAGAAAAGGAACTTTCATTAGCCATTAAAGGAGTTTCAGGGATGATGACTTTTGCTAATTATAAATCTCCTGTTTTATTGGAAGCATTAGCAGATTTGCTAATGAAAACAAATAGTGTAGGAGGGGCCGGACATTTAGGTTCGCGTGCTTATTTGAAAGCGAGTTTTGAAATCGGAGATGAAAAAATTAAGAAAGCGTATTATGATAAAGCAAGTGTATCGAGAGAATATTCTTATGGGCCAGAGAGAATCTATAATCGCGAAAATAAAGATAGTGCAACTTATATGATGAATCCTGATAAAGGAAATGTTTTGTATCGAATGGATCAATTGGAAATTGCTTTAAAATTAGAAGTACAATCGGCTGAAATTTGGTATGACTCTATTCGTATGAATGAATTAAAATGGTTGAAGGAAAAGAAAAATCCAGATTCGATGTTTGCCATAACGTATTATAAAGATCCGAAAAGCACTAGGGTGGTGAGTGAATACGAGACTAAAAAACGCGAAGGAGAAATTGATGAGGAATATTGGATGAGAAATCAATTGGAAGCACCCGATTTCATTCGAAATATTCATGGCTATGCTGCTTTGCCAGATTCTGTAAAGAAGCAGTTAGATGAAATTTATGGAGAGGAATTGGGAAGTAAAAATGTGATTGCAAAGAAGAATGGTAAAAATGAAAAATCAGAATCACAAGCATCCGAGAATAGCAGTTTGACTTTGTGGATTATTTTAGGCTCAGTGTTTTTTGTTGTAGGCGTTTGGTATTTTGTAATTATTAGAAGAAAAAGCAATAAATGATATTCTCCCTCTATAAATCTCCTATTGGCGACCTGATGATTGTTTCTTCGGATGAAGGAATATCTTATTTATGGTTTGTGGATGAAGGAAAACGTGAAGCCATCATTAAACGAATGGAAAAAGATACGGGCTCTTGGTTAATCGAAGGAACAAATGATATTATTCTCGATTGTAAAAAACAATTGAAAGAATATTTTGATGGAGATCGACAAGAATTTAAAATTCCTACTGATATTAATGGAACTAATTTTCAAACTACGATTTGGAATTTATTAAAGAAAATTCCCTTTGGAAAAACAAAATCGTATTTAGAATTAGGAAAACAATACGGTGATGCAAAAGCGGTTCGCGCCATTGGAACTGCCATTGGAGAAAATCCAATCGGAATTATTATTCCTTGTCATCGTGTGATTAGTTCCAAAGGTGAACTTACGGGTTATGCAGGTGGAGTTTGGCGAAAGCAATGGTTATTGGAGCATGAACAAAAAGTTTTTGGGGTGGGGCAGACGAGGTTGTTTTGAAAAGCATGTAGTTTACTCCATTCTTAATTCTGCATTTTTTAGATTATGATTTGTTATACCAATTGTATTTAAATTTTAGTCCTAAATAAAATTTAAAATTACAATGGTTAATACAGATTGACATTTAGTTATGAGTTAAATAATAAAAGAGGGTTGGACTATTTTAAATGTCACATCGGTATTATTCATTTTAATGTTAGGCTCAGTCATTTTTATTTATCTTTGACAACATATTCATAATATGATTCTACAGCAAATGAAGTATTTTATTACTCTCCTATTTTTAACCCAAGCTTTTTTTTCCATAAGCCAAGTTAAAGTTACATTTTATAAACAGCATATTTTTCTTGATATAAATACATTTGATCCTAATGCTTTAACAATTGACACAACTTTATTTTCAAATGCGGATAACAATTGCCCTAAAGGTAAGGTTCAATTGAAAGTTAATTTTAAAAATGGCAACGTTTCCTTTTCACGAAAGAGTGATGACGGGAAGTGTAATATTGGTTGGTTCAAAACCTCAGGTGAAATTGAAGTAACGAGAAGCTTAAATGATGCCTATATTTATATTTTTGTAAATCAACTTCTGCTTATTTATAACCTCACTGAAAGTATAATTTATTCTTCAGATGGCTCTCGAATCACTGGTAAATTCGCAGGCGAAGGAGTTTCGATAAAAATAAAAGGATCGGTTGAGGATTTTCTTAAAGTAAAGAAATAATTTCTAATGGTATAAAATCTAATAATTATTTTTTCCCTCTCGATAAAATCTCATCCTGACTTTTCTTCGCCCATTCAATTACTAATTCTTTTTCCTCTGCAGTCAATTTAGCATTTGAATGAATCCAAGTATAAGACTCAAGAGGCATTTCATTTTCTTCAATCATTTCAACTGTTTCATGTAATTTATGCAATTGTACCTTTTGTTTCATGGATCCAATCTCCGAAAAATTTAATTCTTCTTTTCCATCTTCTACATGATCGGCAATCCACCAACCGAAGGGTTGTATCTGAGAATACCAAGGATATTCGGTATGATTCGAATGACAATCGTAGCAAGCTTTTACTAAAATGGCTTCTACATTTTCAGGAATATCTACCACATGATAAATATCATTTTCTCCTTTTAATTCTCCATTGTTATATTCGGGACGAATCAATTGTAATATTAAGAATACCCCTAATAGGATTAATAAAATTAATTTCCATTTTTTCATTTTGCGCATATACCAATTTTTGCGTAAATGTATGATTTTTTTAAATAGTGCCCCCGAAGTGATTCACAGCATCAACATCGAGGGTCTTATCAATCTATCCTGTTGGAGGGTGCGAATGCACAAAACCATCCAGCTGTCACTTTAACTTTGTGACGGATATAAACGGTTGACTATTTAGAATTAATTTTTAACTTATCTATACCATAGATCAAAAACAAAATTCCAGGAATGACAGAAAACAAATAATAAAAACTTCTAATTAATTCTGGAAGCATGAAGCAACTGATAAGAATGCAAATGGAACAAATTATACCACCTGTAATTGCTGAACGATAAGAGACAAAGAGTCCGAAAATTATTCCCATTGGAAAAAATAGAAATGTGAACAATTCTTTTCGGTTGGTAATATTCACACTCTCTTCTTCGCATAAATGTGCTGCTAGCATAAAAGTGAGAAATAACATACTAATGAATCCCCAAATTCTAGCTGTTGATAATAGAACTTTAGTAATTTCCATAAGCATTGGTTTGATTTTTTTTGGCATTGAATCCAAAAGATAATCCGAATCGCATTCCATTTCTATTCGGAATTACATAAACATTCACAGGAATATTTAATTTCCCAGAGCGAAATGTTTTTCCAGCTGCAATGACAAACCCCGATGTGAAATTCATTTCTCCGCGACTATCAATTCGTGATGTGATGGAAAATGGATTTACATTTAAAGTATCCGTCCAATTGGATTCTAAATTCCAAACACCTTCTGAATCATAATAGCCATTCGCTTTTTTTATAAAATTTAAAGTGGGTCCAAATGCAAATTCCCAACCATTTTTATTATTACGTAGTCCATGCATGATGCTTAAACTAGGAATAAATAATCCTTGATCTAATCCTGTGATGAGTGGAATAAATTCAAAAAGTGCTTGAATGTTTCCTTCATTTAAATAGCGCGCTTCAAATTGATAACCGAATTGAAACATGGCGGGAAATGCATCAAACCCTCCTTCTTCTAAAGGTTTGTCTACAATTTCGGCATAACTACCTGTAAGAATAGTAAACCCCATTCTTGGCCCATCCAATTTTAATCGCGAAGCATAAGGTGTATTCACCGAATTTTCTAATACATTTTTTGCGGATAATGTTTTTACTAATTCTAAATCCATTTCTAATCCAAACATTCCTTTCAACATTAGGGCAGTTATATTTTGTAACTGATTCGGAATATCTAGAAATTCATGTACATGTGTTTTCTCAATGGCATTTGTTTTTACATCAATCAATCTTAATGAATAGTAAATGGTTCCATTAATATTTTCCATTGTACCGCTTAGCATTTTGTCTACTCCTAATTCTCTACCTACTTCCGTCAAACATAATTTTCCATAGCAATTTTCTGTTACTAGTTTTTTCTGTTTGATGATGTATTCAGCATCATAGCGATCTAGAATTTCATAAATATTTAATTTTTCCATTTCAATTCTAAGAATGTTTCCCGCTTCTTCAGGATATAGCAAAGCATATTCTTTGTTTTTAATTCCTTTGGTATCCACATTTAGAATGGCCATAGATGGCTTTGAAATATTTTGATCTTGTGCTTTCACGTTGATGAAAAAGCTACTTGCAAAAAGAAATAATAGGATTTTGGTTTTCATAAGTCTTCGTTTTAATTTTTGTCAAACCTATTGCGATTTCTTTTGTGGCGAATCGATTTATTCGTATATTTATGAGATTTATTATTCTATTATATTTAGTTAAAATACTGGTAATGAATAAACAAACAATATTTAAAATGATTATTAAATGGACTATCTTTTAACCGCATTACAAGCATTAGATGATTCCGATCAACGAGAACTAACGCGTTTCATCGCACTTAAAAAAAATAAGTCGGATCGAAAAGATTTATCACTACTCGAAGATTTATTAAAAGGGAAAAAGGAAAAAGATTTATCCAAACAGGAAACAGATGCGCAAAATCAGAATAGAAAAAGAATTTGGCATTCATTAGCTGATTTTATTGCATGGAAGGAAATGCAAGACGATACTTCACCCATTGCAAAAATGATGTCGTATGTTTCTTTGGCGCGTTATCTTTTCACTTTACGTTTACATAAACCAGGATGGAAATTTTTGAATAAAGCAGAGGATTTAGCTCAAATTTCAGAGCGATATGATATTTTGAAGTCCATCTTCATGTTGAAATTGGAAAATAGTCAGTATGATTTTGCAGAAGATATTCAAGAAACTATTCGTAAAATAGAAATCAATAATAAATTATTAGATATCGATGAAAGAATTTTGATTGCCACTAATGTTATTCGAAACAAATTGAATGAAATGAAAGAGCTCCCTCGAAAAATTTCTTTCAATAAAATTATTGAAGAAACTTTGGATAATTTTGATTTATCATTCACCTCTTTCAAAAGCGCACGACAGATTCATGATTTATTAGTCATTATTCGTTCTACTTATTTAGTAGTAAACAATCTTCATAATTTCGAATCATTTGCCGCTTCTCAATATGATCGTATTGTGAAGAACAATGGTTTTGATGTGTTCAACCATTATTATAAATTAGAAATTCTTTATATGATTGCCCATGCAAATTTCAGGAATCGAAATTTTGAAAGAGCCAATTTGTATTTAGATGAATTAAACAGAAATATAGAATTGTTTAATCATGACCATTCTTCTCGCTATTTTCCAAAATACATTGCCATGAAAACGAATTTACTTTCATTTGAAGGTAAAAATGAAGAAGCTATTAAATTATGTGAATCAACATTGAATGATAAGAAATTAAAAATCTCATTGAAAGATTCTTATTCCGTAAATTTAAATCTCATTGTATTTAATTTTAATGCTAAAAGATTTAGGCAGGCCAATAAATTATTTTTGTTTTCACCACATACAGATGATTTTTTGGTGAAACGATTAGGTGTAGAGTGGGTGATGCGTAAAAATTTGATTTTTGCTATTGTTCAGTATGAGGTGGGGCATGAAGATATTTGTTTATCTACCATTCGAAAAATGGAAAGAAAATATGCAGGTGTTTTACGCATGCATGGTTATGAACGAGCAAAAAATTATTTGATATTACTAAAACAGTTTGTGAACAATCCTCATCAATTTTCGAAAAGTAAATTTTATGAAGATGCACAAAAGCAACTATTCGCAAAAAGTTTTGATATGGAAGAATATAAGATGATTGCTTTCTACAGCTGGTTAAAATCTAAAGCAGAAAAAACGGATTATTATGAAACAATGAAGGAATTGATAAGGGTGAATTCTAATTGATTTTAATTTTTTATTCAAAGAATTCAAATAAGTATTTAGCCTCGAATTTAATTTCATTTTCTTGTAATAATTCAATGTATTCTTTTTTGAAGGATTTTTTTCGATGATGTTCCTCTTGATTTTCGATATATAATGCCACTCTTGAAATTTCTTTTTTGGAGTAAGAGAACGACCCATATCCTTCTTGCCAAGCGAAGATTTTTTGAGTTAATTTGTTTTCATTAATAAATTTTGATGAGTTTGCTTTTATGTCTCGCACCAAGTCAGCAATTGCGATATTAGTATCTAGACTAACTAAAATATGAATATGATCAGGGTTGCAATAGATAGCGAGCAATTTTTGATTTTTTTGGTGGATGATTCCTGTTATATATTTTTCAACTTTTTCTCGGATATTTTTGGTGATTAGATTTTGTCTGTATTTTACTGCAAAAACTAATTGTATATAGCATTGGTTATACGTTTTAGCCATTTTCTTTTTTTTAGACAAAAGTATTTCTTGGGATTGTTTTTTACATCAGTTTTTAGACGTGTTTTTTAGTAGGTGTTTTTACTTAGAGTGGTGTCGCCCCTCTGGGGCTCTTTTAGACATAGATTATGTTTAGTTATCGAGGTTTCGCTCCTACGGAGCTTAACGATATTGTTGTTTTTTAGTTATTGAGGTTTCGCTCCTACGGAGCTCGTCGGTATTGTTGTTTTTTAGTTATTGAGATGTCGCCCCTCTGGGGCTTAGCGGTATTGCTGTTTTTTTTGGTTATTGAGTTGTCGCTCTTACGGAGCTTGTCAGTATTGTTATTAGCCCCAGCGGGGCGACATCTCAATAGCCCGAAGGGCAATAAGCAGTCATGTCTTTCAGCTCCGTAGGAGCGACACCTAAAAACGAAAGTTAACAGAATCGTCTAAGTGATAATAGGCATATTCATTGACGAAATATGGTTGTGCATTTGCAAAAACATTGACTATAGAAAATAGCAGTAGACAGAAAAATATTTTACATTTAACATTTTTCATTTTCCATTATTTCATACCCTTCAACTTCTCTCTTGCCGCCTTTGCATAAAAAGCGCCTTCACTTTCAATTTTCTTCATCAATTCTTTCGCATCCGATTTTTTTCCGTCTGCCAATAAACTTAATGATTTATACCATTCCGATTCTTCTTTGAAAGTGCTAATGGAATTTCCAATGGTTTTGTCAAACATGGTAATTGCTTGTCTGGTTTTTCCTAAATTATAATAACATAATCCGCTATAGAAGGAGGCATTCACATCATCGGGATATTGTTGCTGAATAGTTAACAAATGACCTAATGCACCTTTATAATCATTCTTAGAAAACTTGGTCAATCCCTCAATTAAAAAATCTTTATAAGGAATATATTTTATTACATGTTCGGCCATTACTCCCTCCGAAACCGAAGTTTCTTTATCAGCAGTGGTTCCAGTCAAAATCCATTCTTTTTTCGCAATATGATTGGTATATAAAATAGAGTAGTCTACCGCTTTTAAATTTTTAATGTAAAGCATTTTTACATTCGACTCAACAATTTTTTTTTCGTCCATTACTTCAATTTCTTCTACTTTTTTTCCATCCACATTATCGAAATTGGCAACAATTACTTCTTCTGGAATTTTTGTTTCTACTGTTGTAGGTTGAGCCGCAATTGTTTTTTCATAGGTGATTTGCTTTTTCTCCGAAATATTTGTCGCTTCTTTGATTTCAATGATTTCTTCTTTTAATTGTTCATCCGTCATTACTATTTCTGATGATATCATTTTATCAGGAATATTTTCTTCTACTTTATTCTCCGCAATTTTATTTTCTTCTATATTTGGTTTATCTGTATGAGTTAATAAATAAGCGACAACTGAAATGGAAATAATGGCAACGACCAATGTTCCAATAAACCAATATTTATAATTAGTTGTTTTAATTTCTGGCGTTTTAGTTTTCGCATCCCAAGCAGCACTTAAAGAACTCACTTCTGCAAATGCAACATTATTCTCCATGAATCCTTCCGAAGCTTCCGAAGAGAATTCATCATCCAGCATTTTTTCTTCTACTATAATTTTATCCTTAGCAGAAAGATTTCCCTCGAGATAGCGCTGCATCTCCTCGCGGGTAACTGGATTATTCTTATTTAAAAATTCAGACGATTTCATTTTTGGTTTGTAAAATTAATTTCAGGTTTCGTTTACCGTTTTGGATATAGCTTTTTATTTTATTCATGTCCCAACCTGTTTCTTCTGCTATTTCTTGGTAGGATTTATCTTTCAAGTAAAATAGCGTCACAGAAATTTTTTGTTCGTCATTCAATTCTTCCATCGCTTTTTCCAGTTGAGAAAGTTGGATCTCTTTGTCTTCCACCGAAGCATCAGCGAAGGTGGATGTAGACAATTTATTTTGCAAATCATCAATGTCTTTCTCTGTTCCTGGGCGATTGGTTTTTCGCAAAAACATCAGACAGTGATTACGCGTTACCGAATGTAACCAAGGACGGAATTTTTGAATGTCGAAATTTTTTAAATCAACCATTAGCTTCTCGAAAATGTTCACCACCATATCACGACTTTCATCTTTGTTACGGAGATATTTCAAACAAACACCAAACACAAGTGGAGAATATCTTTCAAAAAGAATTCCCACCAATTGTTTATCAGACGAGAGGCGGTAATTATTTACCACCTCTTCATCCGACATATGTTGATATTTTGTATTTGTAATCAAGAATCTAAAGTTAGGTTTTTTTTAATTCTCTTGAGAATATAACCATTCG
>JBIPLT010000035.1:0-15794 GCA_044368255.1 Flavobacteriales bacterium | reverse complement strand
CCTCTCGTTCTCTTCGCGATGAAGGAATTGAAGTAACGCTCATTAATTCGAATCCTGCTACCATCATGACCGATAAAGTAGTTGCGGATAATATTTATTTGAAACCTTTGGAACCCGCTTCGATTGAATATATTCTTCAAAATCATAAAATTGATGCGGTGCTGCCTACTATGGGCGGACAAACAGCTCTCAATCTTTGCATCAAATGTGATGAATTAGGACTTTGGGAAAAATATGGTGTGAGAATTATTGGGGTAGATATTGCTGCCATCGAAATTACCGAGAATAGAGAGAAGTTCAGAAATTTAATGGATGAAATTGGTGTGGGTTCTGCTCCTTCATTTATCGCTCGTTCCTTTTTAGAAGGAAAAGAAATTGCTCAAAAATTAGGTTTTCCATTGGTGATTCGTCCTTCGTATACTTTAGGAGGAACAGGTGCATCATTCGTACATAAAGCCGAAGATTTTGATCGATTAATTACAGTAGGTTTACATGCTTCGCCAATACATGAAGTTTTAATTGATAAAGCGGTTTTGGGTTGGAAAGAATTTGAGTTAGAACTTTTACGTGACTCGAATGATAACGTAACCATTATTTGTTCTATTGAGAATTTTGATCCAATGGGAATTCATACGGGAGATTCTATTACGGTTGCTCCTGCAATGACACTTTCGGATAGAACCTATCAACGCATGCGAACGATGGCCATCAAAATGATGCGCGCCATTGGTAATTTTGCCGGTGGTTGCAATGTTCAGTTTGCAGTAAGTGATGATGAAAAAGAAGATATTATTGCGATTGAAATTAATCCTCGTGTTTCGCGTTCATCTGCGTTGGCATCTAAAGCAACTGGATATCCTATTGCTAAAATTGCTTCGAAATTAGCTATCGGTTATCATTTGGATGAATTGAAAAATCAAATCACCAAAACTACTTCTGCATTTTTTGAACCAACATTGGATTATGTGATTGTAAAAATTCCTCGTTGGAATTTCGATAAATTTCCAGGATCCGATCGTCAATTAGGATTACAAATGAAATCGGTGGGTGAAGTAATGGGAATTGGAAGATCTTTTCAAGAAGCCTTACAAAAAGCATGTCAGTCATTGGAGATTCGCAGAAACGGTTTAGGTGCTGATGGAAAAGAAGTGAAAAATCAAGAACAACTTTTACATTCATTGGAGCATCCGAGTTGGAATCGTTTATTTCATGTATATGATGCCATCAAATTGGGAATTCCATTTAAAACGATTAAAGAAAAAACGCGAATTGATGATTGGTTCCTTCGTCAGATTGAAGAATTAATTTCGCTAGAGAGGGAAATTGAAAAAAATAATTTAACGAATATACCTCGAGAATTATTTTTAGAAGCAAAGCAAAAAGGTTATGCTGATAGACAGATTGCACACTTATTACGCTGTTTAGAGAGCGAAGTTTTTGCGAAGCGTCAGGAATTTTCGATTAAGCGTACTTATAAATTAGTGGATACTTGCGCAGCAGAATTTCCAGCACAAACACCGTATTATTATTCCACTTTTGATCAGGAGAACGAATCAGTTGTTACACCGAAGAAAAAAATTGTGGTATTAGGTTCTGGTCCGAATCGTATTGGACAAGGAATTGAATTTGATTACTCCTGTGTGCATGGTGTTTTAGCGGCTAAAGAAATGGGTTATGAAACCATCATGATTAATTGTAATCCCGAAACGGTTTCTACCGATTTCGATACTGCCGATAAATTATATTTCGAACCTGTTTTCTGGGAGCATATTTACGATATCATTTTGCATGAGAAACCAGAAGGAGTGATTGTACAGTTAGGTGGACAAACCGCTTTGAAACTCGCAGAAAAATTATCGCGCTACGGAATAAAAATCATGGGAACTACCTATGAAAGTTTGGATTTAGCAGAAGACAGAGGAAGTTTTTCTCAACTCTTAAAAGAAAATAATATTCCTTATCCAAAATTCGGAGTGGTGGAGAGTGCAGAACAAGCGATTGAAATTTCAAAAGATTTAGGATTTCCTTTATTAGTTCGTCCGAGTTATGTTTTAGGCGGGCAGAAAATGAAAATCGTGATCAACGAACAAGAATTAGAAACGCATGTGGTGGATATTTTACGCGATATGCCAGAAAATAAAATTCTTCTCGATCATTTCCTTTCTGGAGCCATCGAAGCAGAAGCCGACGCCATTTGTGACGGAAAAGATGTTTACATCATAGGAATCATGCAACATATCGAGCCTGCTGGAATTCACTCGGGAGACTCGTATGCTGTTTTACCTCCGTATAATTTAGGAGATTTGGTAATGACGCAAATTGAAGATCATACCAAAAAAATTGCACTTGCATTAAACACGGTTGGATTAATTAATATTCAATTTGCTATCAAAAATGAAATTGTCTATATCATTGAAGCGAATCCACGCGCATCAAGAACGGTTCCATTCATTGCAAAAGCTTATGATGAACCGTATGTAAATTACGCTGCAAAAGTGATGATGGGAGCGAAAGTGAAAGATTTTAAATTCAATCCACGCAAAAAAGGATATGCGATTAAAATTCCAGTTTTCTCCTTTGATAAATTCCCGAACGTAAACAAAGAATTAGGTCCTGAAATGAAATCTACAGGTGAAGCAATTTACTTTATCGATTCGTTGAAAGATCCGTTCTTCAAACAGATTTATAGTGAGCGAAATTTGTATTTGAGCAAGTAAGAATGAGTTGTTGATTTTCTGATTTTTTTCTTCTTAGTAAGAAAAACTCATCGCTATTACGATGAGAAGGGAATACAATAAATTTGCTTTCATCAGTTCAATAATATTAAAATCATTGAAATTTACCTGTTAACTTTGCAAAATGTTAGATGATTTATCCGAATTCTCAAAGCGCGATAAGCTCGACCCAGAAGATTTTTACCTTTCTCCTGAGGGTTTTATTATTTTCACAGAGAAATATCTTTTAAAAAGAGGCTATTGTTGTAAAAATGGATGCAAGCATTGTCCCTATGGTTTTGATAAGAAAACGGGAACCGTTAGGAAGAAATTTTGAATCTTAAATTGCAAATATTGAAATTTATTGAGACTGAACTAAAATTTTAATATTTAAAATCTCATTATTTAAAATTAGGTTTCATCTTCTCCCTATGTCTTCGCTTATCCTTTTCCCACTTTCTTTCTTTTCTACCTTCTTGATGAATGATTTCATATTTTTCCTCAAAGCCTTTATCCAAAATTCTCTTTCTTAATTTTTTTGGATAGAAATTATAGAATATAGAAAACAGTTTGGTTCTTTTTTTAAATATTCCTGCTACCGATAACATTTCATGAGCTGATGCCGCGCAACGCATTCCGAAAAAGGCATAATCATAGGGTGTTTTACTAAGATTATTTTTGACATGAATTCTTAATTCGTGTAATTCTTGTTTAGTAATTGGAATCGTTATTGAAGTTAACTTATTTCCGGTAGAATCATTTGTATACAAATACTCAGATTCTAAATGAAAATCTCCGTTGGAATGAGATTTTCTGGCCAGAATTCTTGCGCCACCTTGATCGGGGCTAAATCCATAAATACTATCTCCAATCTCTATTGTAACATGTCCTCCATGAAGTCCTCCGAAATATTTTGACTCTGTTTTTTTATATTCTTTTCCAGGTTTAGAACCATATTTGAAATGGATTTTTATGTAGGATGTATCCTGTGCATTTAATACATAACTAAAAACTAAAAATAGAAAACAAAAAATTATTTTACCCATATCGGTAACTGCACATTTATTTTAAAATCATCTAAATAAAATTCTTCCTTTCCTTTATTCCATAAATATAAACTCACTTTATCTTTTCCATCAAAGGAGTTGGGCAACCAAATTCTTAAATGAATTTCTTCCCATTCGCCAATTGTTTCTATTGGATACTCTTTGACTCTTTCGGTTGAATAAAGTTTAATCGTATCATTATTTGGATCTATTGAATGCATCACAAAAAGCAAATCTTTGGCTCCGTCTGCCGTTAATAATTTTCTTTTTAGCGAAACCTCAATCCACATATGACGGACGAAATGTTTATCGGCTGGATAAATAAATTCCGTTCCTCCTGGAAATTCTTCTCCTTTAATATGAAAAACATTATTTTCCTTATCATCAAATTTGTTTTCAAAATAATGAATAGATTCAAAACCATTTGGTGCATAAGGTGGAATATCATTAATTCCTCCAAAATATCTCTTGTATTTATCAGATGTTTTTAAAAATACCATAAAAAATTTCTTTCGATCCATATTTGAATAACGAATAATTTCATTGGTATATTGATAGGCATAAACCAAATTTAAAAAAACAGCAAAACAAGAAAACACTAAAATGATTCTTTTCATCCATCCTTGCAGTTTCCAAATAAGTATGCCGAATAACAACATAAAAATAATAATCACATCATTGAATGGGCGCATTCCAAAAGTATCCCCATAAGTCCAATGCCACCAAGAGGAAATGATATAGGTGAAGAAAAAAAGAAAAGTAAATAACCAAATTGTTTTCCATCTACTTTCTTTCCACCAGAAATAAAATCCAAAAAGAGAAATTAAAAGAAGCGGACAATAAATAAACAATCCTCTTCTAAAACTAAATAATACTCTGAAAATCTCAGGATGTGTGAAATTAAATCCTTCTTGTTTATACGACCATTCCATCCAATTACCTGTTTGCATATACCAAAACCAACATTGAATGAAAACAGGAATCAATCCTCCAATTAGTAAATAGAGAACATTTTTATTTAAAAGTATTTTTTTAGTAAAATCTAAAAATGATTTTCCGTTTTCGAAAAAGAAAGGGAGAAGTAAAATAACTATAGCGTTCACTGGACGAATCACCACAATCAAACTTAAAAGCAGGGCAGAAATAAAAACATTTTTTGTGCTTGGTTTTTCTATGGTTTTATAAAACTGATACATCAACCAAGCAATGGTAAAAAAAGAATATGCATGGCTGAAAACTGCTAAAATGGTGGCGTAAAAAATTATATTGGTTCCTAAAGCTCCAATGAAAACGACAGTTAATGCAGTATTGTCATCCAAGCCAAATTTTCGTTTCAGTAAAATATAAATGAAATAAAATCCAGCCAGTGTATAAAAAATGGCAGAAAGAACCAAACAAAATGCAAATGGTTCGGAGTATCCATCCAAAGGATAATTGAAAATGGTTGCAACTCCATATCCCAGAAAAAAGAAGGGAGCTTCTAAAATTGCTGTTCCGCAATAAAAACGGTTAATGTATTTTCCTTCATCAGTCGGAACAGCATATAAATGTTCATCTGCTCGATAGGTCAAATCATTTTCAATGAATAAATGGGTGAGATAAGAATAATAACCTTTTCCATCACTGACAATAATTTTTTTCCAACCTGATTCATCCGAATCATTCCAGCGTTGCCACAAGAAAAAAGTAAGATAAATGACAAATAATAATCCAAAAACCAGATGAGCTTTTTTTATTCTTGAAAATATTGAATTAAAAAAACTCATTCTTCTTTTCTTTATTAAACTTTGAACCTTAAACTTTCGAACATCAAATAATCATCCCGGCACCTACCGTTTCATTCGTTCCTTCTTCTATAAGAATGAAACTTCCAGTCACACGGTTACGGTGATATTTATCGGTGAATAATGCAGCTGTTGTTCGTAATTGAACTCGCGCAATATCATTCATTTTTACTTCACGATCTACTTCATTTTTATGAAGGGTATTAATATCCATTTTGTACTGAATATTTTTTACCATGGCTTTTACATCTTTGGTGGTATGCTTTAAGGCATATTTTCCATTCGGTTGCAATGGTTTTTCATGAAACCAGCATAACATCGCATCAATATCTTGAGTTTGATTTGGAACATTATTTACTTTTACAATCATATCTCCTCTTGAAATATCTATTTCATCTTCTAGCGTAAGAGTAACCGACATGGGTGCAAACGCTTCTTTCAAATCTCCACCCAAATGGGTTATTGATTTTATTTTCGTTGTGAATCCCGAAGGTAAAACTTGAATTTCATCTCCTACACGAACGATTCCACTTCCAATTCTTCCTGCATAACCTCTGAAATCATGAAATTCTTTCGACATCGGACGAATCACATATTGCACAGCAAATCGTGTATCAATCAAATTATGGTCTCCTGAAATATGCACGTTTTCTAACATATACATTAAAGTTGGCCCATCATACCAACTCATCTTGGTAGAACGATCCACTACATTATCTCCGTTCAATGCAGAAATAGGAATGAAATTAATATCTTTCACATCCAGTTTAGCAGAAAAATCTTCTAAATCTTTTTTAATTTTTTCGAAAACTTTTTCATCATAGTCCACCAAATCCATTTTATTAATGCAATATACTATATGTGGAATTTGTAAAAGAGATGCAATGAAAGAGTGACGACAAGTTTGTTCAATAATTCCTTTACGAGCATCTACCAAAATGATGGCAAGGTTGGCAGTAGAAGCTCCCGTTACCATATTTCGTGTATACTGAATATGCCCTGGAGTATCTGCCACTATAAATTTTCTTTTCGGAGTTGCAAAATATCTGTACGCAACATCAATGGTAATTCCTTGTTCACGTTCTGCTCGCAACCCATCTGTAAGCAAAGCCAGATTCACATGCTCTTCGCCTTTTTTCTTACTAGCCGTTTCTACAGCTTCCATCTGATCCTCGAAAATGGATTTACTATCATATAGTAATCTTCCAATCAAAGTAGATTTTCCGTCATCAACGCTTCCTGCAGTGGTGAAACGCAGTAAGTCCATGTTAAGATAATTTGTTGTGTCTACAATTTCTTCGCTCATTATCCAAAATATTTTTCGTTTATTATTTTTCGTTATTCGTTCGGTCACCCTGAGTAGCATTGAGTCTTCGAAATGCGTACCGAAGGGCAAAATTAAAAATACCCCGCCTTCTTTCTATCCTCCATTGCAGCTTCGCTTCTCTTATCATCAATCCTTGAACCGCGTTCAGTAACTCGTGTAGAGGCAACTTCTTGAATAATATCTTCCAATGTACTGGCTTCAGACAATACTGCTCCCGTACAAGTCATATCACCAATAGTACGGAACCTCACCGTCATCATTTCTTTTTTCTCAGTTGGTTTTAGTTGCATGAAATCTGAAGCAGCATAAACTACTCCATCACGTACAAAACATTCGCGTTGATGTGTAAAATAAATAGAAGGAATTTCAATTTTTTCTTGTGCTATATATTGCCAAACATCCATTTCTGTCCAGTTAGAAATTGGAAAAACACGAAAATGTTCTCCGATATTTTTTCTTCCATTGAAAATATTCCATAATTCGGGGCGTTGATTTTTTGGATCCCATTGACCAAACTCATCCCGGTGTGAAAAAAATCTTTCTTTCGCTCTTGCTTTTTCTTCATCACGTCTTGCTCCTCCAATACAAGCATCGTATTTGTATTTTTCAATCGTTTCTAAAAGCGTAACGGTTTGCAAAACATTTCTACTTGCATTAATTCCTTTTTCTTCAGTTGCTGTTCCTCTGTCAATACTTTCCTGTACTGAGCCAATCACCATGTTCACTCCGTATTTTTTTGCTAATTCATCTCTAAAAACAAGTGTTTCTACAAAATTGTGACCAGTATCCACATGAACTAATGTAAATGGAACTTTCGCAGGATAAAATGCTTTCAAAGCTAAATGAAAACAAACGATACTGTCTTTTCCTCCAGAAAATAATAAAGCTGGATTTTCGAATTGAGCAGCCACTTCGCGAAGCACATACATGCTTTCTGCTTCTAATTCTTTTAAATGGGTAAGATGATAATTCGACATGCTATTTTTTTATTTTTTGTAAAATAAGATTCAATAATTCATTCACTGATTCGTCAATCGTTTTTCCAACCGTTTTTATTTCAATATCTGGATGGGTTGGTGCTTCAAAAGGAGCATTGATTCCTGTAAAATCTTTTATTTCTCCTGCTCTTGCTTTTTTATACAATCCTTTTACATCTCTTTTTTCACATTCTTCAATGGGAGTATTGATATAAACTTCTACAAAATCATTTCCGATTATTTTTTTTGCGTTAGCTCTAATTTCAATCGTAGGACTCACAAAACAATTAATACAAACGATTCCGCAATTCAAAAACAATTTCGAAACTTCAGCAATTCTTCTAATATTTTCTGTTCTATCTTCTTCCGAGAATCCTAAATTTTTGTTGATACCTGTTCTTACATTATCACCATCTAAAACTTGCGTAAGAATTCCTCTTTCAAACAATTTTTTCTCTAAACCAATTGCGATAGTAGATTTTCCTGAACCCGATAAACCAGTCATCCAAATTACTAGTCCTTTCTGCTTCAGAAGATTCTCTTTTTCTTCTCGAGAAAGTATTCGGTCAAAAATGGGATGTATGTTAGTTTCTGCCATTAGGACGGCAAAATTACAAATTATCTACCTTTTTAGTAGATAAAAGTTGAATAATTTGAATGAAATCAGTTAATTTTGATAAAAACTTTGCAGATTTCCAGCTTGTGTCCTTTGTGTCTACTTTGTGTTCTCTGTGGTTAAGAAATAAATATGACTAGATCTGAAATAAAATTATTCCCATCTCTTTCTCCCTCTGTTGATCAAGTTGGAGTGGAAGATCGTATTGCGCGTATCACTGCGCGAAGCATTAAATCAGAATCAAAAATGCAAGGATTGAAGCTCGCCTTGAACATGATTGATTTAACAACACTCGAAGGCGCGGATACCCCAGGAAAAGTAAAACAACTTTGTTATAAAGCCATGCATCCTCATGATTCAATTGTAGGAATTCCTACTGTTGCGGCTGTTTGTGTTTATCCAAGTATGGTGAAATTGGCAAAGAAAGAGTTAAAAGGTTCAAACGTAAAAGTGGCTTCCGTTTCTACTGCATTTCCTGCCGGACAGGCTCCTTTAGAAGTAAAAATTACCGATACAAAATTTGCAGTTGATGAAGGTGCCGATGAAATTGATATGGTAATTTCGAGAGGAAAATTTTTGTCTGGCGAATATAATTATGTATTTGATGAAATTTGTGCAGTGAAAGAAGCATGTGGAAAAGCTAGATTGAAAGTTATTTTAGAAACAGGAGAACTAGGAACATTAGATAGAGTGAGAAAAGCAAGTGATATTGCTTTACACGCCAATGTCGATTTCATTAAAACTTCTACTGGAAAGATTTCTCCCGCTGCAACGATGCCGGTAACATATGTGATGCTGGAAGCCATTCGTGATTATTATTTCAAAACTGGAATCATGACAGGAATGAAACCTGCAGGTGGAATTTCTACAGCTAAACAAGCTTTACACTATTTAGTAATGGTAAAAGAAGTGATGGGTGAAGAATGGTTGTGCAACGAATGGTTCCGTTTTGGTGCAAGTCGTTTGGCAAATGATATCTTATTACAGATTGCAAAGCAAACAACCGGTAATTATCAAAGTGGTGATTATTTTTCGAAGGATTAAGAATTTTAGCCACTAATTTGCACTAATTACACGAATGAAGAATTTGAAATATGAATGAAGAATTTGAAATAGTTTCAGAGCCAATTTCCGAATATATAAGTAAAAGCAATCTTATTTATAAAGAAGAATGTTATGAAATAATTGGCGCATGTATGGAAGTTCATAGTGAATTAGGGCGCGGATTCTTGGAGATTATTTATAAAGATGCACTTGAAATTGAATTTAAATTGAGAAATATCCCTTATGAAAGGGAAAAAGCTTTTAAAGTAAATTACAAGGGGCATTCATTAGAACGTACTTATAAAGCAGATTTTATAGTTTTTGATAAAATTATTTTTGAAGCAAAAGCAAAAAAGCATGTTATCGAAGAGCATTATGATCAATCCATTAATTATTTGGCTATGACAAAATGCAAATTAGGCTTACTTGTAAATTTTGGAGAAGAGAGTTTGAAGTTTAAAAGAATTGTGTTATGAAGATGAAGACTGAGCCACTAATTACACTAATTACACGAATAAATGCAATTAAATTCGTTTTTATACAATCGCTTTAGCGATTTCTAATTAGTGAAATTAGCGTAATTCGTGGCTGAAAAAATGGATATGGACATTATAAAATTAGGAAATATAAAATTAGTATGACAACAAAAAATTCGAAATCCGAAATTCGAAATCCGAAATTGAAATGGGATTTTTCTCCTTCATTGGAATCAACTTCTCATGCACAAATAAAACCGCGCTACGAACTTTTCATCGATGGCAAATGGCAAAAACCCGCCAAAGCAAAATATTTTGATACTATTTCTCCATCTACTGAGCAGAAATTAGCCGAGATAGCTGAAGCGGATGAAAGCGATGTAAATAAAGCAGTGAAAGCAGCTAGAAATGCTTATGAAAAAGTATGGAAGAAAATGCCCGCTGCCGAACGTGCCAAATATATTTACCGAATCGCGAGAATGATTCAAGAGCGCGCTCGTGAATTAGCAGTGATTGAAACGATGGATGGAGGAAAACCAATTCGTGAAAGTCGTGATATAGATATCCCTTTAGCTGCGGCACACTTTTTCTATTATGCAGGATGGGCCGATAAATTAGAATATGCTTTTCCCAATAGAAAACCACAATCTTTAGGAGTTGTCGGGCAAATCATTCCTTGGAATTTTCCATTATTAATGGCGGCCTGGAAAATTGCACCTGCACTGGCTTGTGGAAATACGGTTGTATTAAAACCAGCAGAAACAACTTCTCTCACGGCGTTAAAATTAGCTGAAATAATTTCCGATTGTGGATTGCCTCCAGGTGTGGTCAATATTGTAACAGGAGCAGGAAGAACAGGAGCTGCCATCGTCAATCATCCCGACATAAATAAAATTGCATTCACAGGCTCTACGGATGTTGGAAAAATTATTCAAAAGGCCATTGCTGGAACAGGTAAAAAAGCAACTTTAGAATTAGGCGGAAAAGCAGCGAATATAATTTTTGAAGATGCCTCATTAGATCAAGCGGTCGAGGGAATTATCAATGGAATTTATTTTAATCAAGGGCATGTTTGCTGCGCAGGATCTAGATTATTCGTTCAAGAAAGTGTGCACGATGAAGTGATTCGCAAATTAAAACACCGAATGAAATCTTTGAAGGTTGGAAATCCATTAGATAAGAATACGGATATCGGTGCCATTAATTCTAAAGGACAATTACAAACCATTAATGATTTTTTAGCAATAGGAAAAGAAGAAGGCGCAGAAATGTTTCAATCACCTTGCGAATTACCGAACAAAGGTTTTTGGTGCCGACCTACTTTATTTTTAAATGCATCGCAATCGCATCGCATTGTTCAAGAAGAAATTTTCGGACCGGTTTTAGCGGTACAAACTTTTAGAACAGAAGCTGAAGTAATTGAAAAAGCAAACAACACACCATTTGGATTAAGCGCAGGTGTTTGGACAGATAAAGGATCTAAAATTTTCAATCTTACTTCTAAAATGAGAGCTGGAGTGGTTTGGGCAAATACGTATAATAAATTTGATCCTACTTCTCCATTTGGTGGATACAAGGAATCTGGTTTTGGTAGAGAAGGTGGCTTGCATGGACTTGATGGATATCTTAAATTTTAGCCACGAATTTCACTAATTACACGAATTGAATTAGTGAAATTCGTGTAATTGGTGGCAAATAAAAATATTAATTATGAAACGAATCGAAATACTCAAAACTTACAAAATCTACATCGGTGGACAATTCCCCCGAACAGAATCAGGTAGATTTTATCCTTTACAAAACAAAACCGGTGATGTCATTGCCAATATGTGTTTGTCCTCTCGAAAAGATTTGCGTAACGCAGTTACTGCCGCCCGTTCTGCCTTTGGCGGATGGAGTGGAAAAACAGCTTACAACCGTTCGCAAATTCTTTATCGAATTGCAGAAATGTTGGAAGGAAGAAAAGCACAATTCATTAACGAATTGATGTTGCAAGGCAGTACAAAAGTTCAAGCGGAATTAGAAGTAACTACTTCTATAGACAGAATAATTTATTATGCAGGATGGTGTGATAAATACCAACAAATATTTTCTTCTGTAAATCCGGTAGCCTCCTCTCATTTTAATTTCTCCGTTCCCGAACCAATGGGAGTGGTGGGAATTATTGCCGAGGAAAAATCTTCATTGATTGGATTAGTATCTGCTATTATTCCATGTATCGCAGGTGGAAATGTTTGTGTGGTTTTAGCATCCAATTCAAAACCATTATGCGCTGTTTCATTTGCAGAAGTGATTAATTCTTCGGATGTATCGGGTGGTGTGGTAAATATTTTGACAGGAACAAGAAAAGAATTAATAGAACAATTTGCTTCGCATATGGATGTGAATGCGGTTTGTTATTATGGCATTAACAAGGAAGAAATAAAATTATTGCAAGCAACTGCGCCATTAAATGTAAAACGCATTTTTACTTATAATGAGAATTGGCTTTTGCCCAAATCACAGGATCCATACTTCATCAATGATTTACAAGAAGTGAAAACGACCTGGCATCCGATTGAAAATGTTGGAGGGAGCGGGAGTGGTTATTAATTAAACTTCTCATAATAAATATTTTAAATCCGATTGCGCGGATGTTCTAGCGGATTTGCAATTCGTTCGCCAAAAAATCTCAAATCCCACACAATCCCATTTAGATGATTTTCTCGAATCTAAATAATAACTAGTCTTTTCGATATAAATTTTTGTAGTAAAGAAGGAAATTGGAAATGAAAATATAAATTAGATAAATAATTAATGGACTAATTAAGAGAATTTTTAGATCATCAATGCTTTTACCAAATAATTCGTCACAAGCATTTTTTGCAAAAAGTGCATCTATACATTCATCATATCGTTTATTAGCAGAATTTATTAAAAGTAAAAATAAAACTATCCAAATACTGTAAAATACGATAAATAATTTATGTTTTCTTTTCTTCATAGATAAATGATATTTCGAGAAATTTGCGTTAAACAGTTTTTAATATTTAAACATTAAATTAATTCTGTACAATGGGTAATTTGTTGTTAATCGCTTTTATTATATCTCGTTTTAAGGTTTCTGAATTGTATTTATGTAATAATAATTTATTTTCCGTCTCGAATTTAAATTCGAAAAAACCCGCTGGCGCGGAAATGCTTTCCGTGCCTTCTCAAATCTTACTTCCTCAACAACCCTTCCACTGATAAATCTTCATCAATCAATGGCCAATGAATTCCATAACCAGAAGGAGATATTTTATAAAGGTTTCTTTGTACATCATCTGCATTTTTCAATTTTGTAGAAACTATATTCAAATCTATTTTATGATTTATTCCATCAATGGTAATCCACATAGTAGATTTTTCAAAATGGATATCGTTTATCTTATGGGTAGTTTGCATAATTCTATTTTTTAAAATAATTATTCCAAGAATTTACTATTAAATCAAAATGCGAATAAATAATTTTCTTGATTTCTTTTTTATCATTCGGAGATAAATTGTAAGCAAAAGCTTCTCTGATTTCTATTTCTTCAACTAAAATCCAAAACTTACATTCCATATCACCTTTTTCGGCATGCACATGAATGGGCTCATTGTTTTCATTCGAATAGAAAAACAATCGCCATCCGTATATAAATAGTATTGTAGGCATTATCCAAAGATAGAAAAGTATTCTCAAAAATCCAAATTTATTCGACTTATATTTCAGATTATCAAAGTAATATACTAAATTGGTAGAGTATTCAAAATAATCTCTATTTTTGTGTATGCATCAAGCACTCGTCATATCCCTCATCATCGGATTAATCGTTGTTTTATACAAGGATTTAGTTAGGCCTGTCATCGCTTTTTTCATTATCGCTCTCGTTCTTCTTATTACAGATACCATCACTACCAAAGATTTCATGGGCGGTTTTGCCAATGAACAAATCTTAGTCGTTCTTATTTTAATTATGCTTAGTGATGTTATTCAACGCACAGCCGTTATGGATCTCGCGTTCAAAAATATTTTCAAACCTTCGATGTCTTATAGAGGATTTTTAACTTTACTAGGATTTGTTGTCGCACCCATTTCTGCATTCGTGAACAATACACCTTTAGTTGCTATTTTAATGCCTTACGTTTATGATTGGTCCAAGAAAAAAGGAATTTCTCCTTCCAAAGTTTTGATTCCACTTTCTTATATTACCATTCTAGGAGGAACCATTACGTTGGTTGGAACATCAACAAATTTAGTTGTAAATGGTTTTGTGGTCGATGCAGGTTATCCTTCATTAGGAATGTTTGATTTTACTTTGGTAGGTATTTCAGTGGCCGTGGTTGGAATTTTATACATTGCTTTTTTAGGGCCAAGTCTTTTACCTGATAGAAAGGATGCCCTTTCATCTTTCCGTGAAAAATCACGTGAATATGTTACCGAAACTTTTTTAAAATCCAATTCTCCTCTCATCGGAAAAACAGTAGAAGAAGCAGGACTTAGAAAATTACAAGGATTATTTCTGGTTGAAATTATTCGTGGCGAAGAAAGAATTGCACCAGTAAGCCCGAAGCAAAGTTTGGAAGCAAATGATAAATTAATTTTCGCTGGAGAAACATCTACTATTTTAGAATTAATCAAAACCAATAACGGAATTGAATTACCAGATTCAACTCGGCTTTCAAAAAACGAAAGCATGGATGTGAAGGAAATTGTTATTTCTTCTAATTCTGATTTGATTGGAAAAATAGTAAAAGAAACCAATTTCCGAGGGAAATACGATGCTGCAATTATTGCTATTAATAGAAATGGAGAAAGAATCACTGGTAAATTAGGTGAAGTAGAATTAATGATGGGTGATTTACTTTTATTAATTACAGGTGATGCATTTGAAGAACGTTCGGCCAATGAACAAGATTTTCATATCATTTCTTCGGTAGATAAAATTCATAAAATTCCATTGTATAAAACGTATACCGTTTTATTAGGAACAGCGGCTGCATTTGTTGTTTCGGCTATTGGCTGGATGAGTTTATTCGAATCTCTTTTAGTATTGATGTCAATCATCGCCATGATGCAAATTGTTCGTTTCAATGATTTAAAAAGATCGTTTGATGTGGATATGTATTTGATTTTGGTTCTCGCACTTTCATTGGGAAAAGCTATTGTGAATTCTGGTTTAGATAAAGAAATATCTACCGGAATGTTGAATGTGGTAGAACCCATCGGAAGTAATATTGCTGCTCTTGCCATTATTTATTTAGTCACAAATATTTTGGCGATGCTCGTAACTAATAAAGCAGCTGTTGCCATTATGTTTCCTGTTGCATTATCAGCAGCTAAAACATTAGGATTAGATCCAACACCTTTCTTTCTCGCCATCGCATTCGCAGGTTGTGCCGAATTTATGACGCCTTATGGCTATCAAACCAATTTGATGGTTTACGGCCCTGGAGGATATAAATTCAAAGATTATATCAAAATCGGTTGGGGATTGTCTCTTATTTATTTTTTAGTGGCAGTAAGTATACTTGGATATTTGTATGATTTGTGGTGATTTTTTAGCCACTAATTGCACTAATTACACGAATTGAAATGCAAAACCAATTATTTGAATCACTAATTCTTTTAAACTTAATTGTAAAAATCTCAATTTTTTATCGAAAGTAATTCGTGAAACTTCGTGGCTGATTTCTTACTTACATTCTTCATTAATTAATTTCTTCATTAGTGAAAATCCCATCGTTTTAGGGATAAAATTCGTGTAATTCGTGGCTGATTTCTTACTTACATTCTTCGTTAATTA
>JBIPLT010000034.1:0-15840 GCA_044368255.1 Flavobacteriales bacterium | reverse complement strand
CTTCGGCTTCTTTTCTGGTTTTAATTACATCTAAATCCAAGCTCAATAACGCCTCAAAAATAATTTGGTGATGCGGTGCATATTTTTTCATTCCCATGTCCACCACAATCAGTTTATCTACTAATTCTTCGTGCTTTTGCGCAAAAAACATAGCGGTTTTTCCTCCCATCGAGTGGCCCATCAAAATAGAATGTTGTAGATTTTCTTTTTGAATCAAATCCAATAAATCTTCGGCCATCACATCATAATTCATCTCATCGGTATGAGGCGCATGCCCATGATTACGCTGATCGACTAACACTACTTTAAATTTTTCAGCAAAACCTTTGGCTAACGTTTGCCAATTATCTGCCGAACCAAATAATCCATGTAAAATGATTAATGGTTGCCCAGAGCCTATTATTCTATAATGAAGATTCATATTTTTAGCCACGAATTACACTAATTTCACGAACTAATTAGTGTAATTCGTGAAATTAGTGGATTATTTTTCATTTCAATTCTCTTAAATAAAGCTGCACCGTATTCTCCAATCCCCAATAAATCGCATCAGAAATCAATGCATGTCCAATACTCACTTCCATCAATGCCGGAATATTTTCTTTAAAATATCTCAAATTTTCTCTGCTCAAATCATGACCCGCATTTATTCCTAATCCTAATTCTTCTGCTTTTTTTGCCGCCAAAATAAAATCTCTAATCGCATTTTCCTTATTGGTAGAATAATCTCTAGCATACGTTTCTGTATACAATTCTATTCGATCTGTACCTGTCAATTTCGCTCCTTCAATCATTCTCACATCTGCATCACAAAAAATGGATGTGCGTATTCCCGCTTTTTGAAAAACAGCAATCATTTCTACCAAATATTCTTTATTTTTTAGGGTATCCCAACCATGATCTGAAGTTAATTGTCCTAACGCATCTGGAACTAATGTCACCTGATGTGGTTTCACTTCTAAAACCAAATCCACAAACTTTTGTTCTTTTGGATTTCCCTCGATATTAAATTCAGTAGTAATAATTTTACTTATTTCGCGCACATCATTGTAGCGAATATGACGCTCATCGGGACGTGGGTGCACTGTAACTCCTTGCGCTCCGAAACGTTGAACATCAATAGCAGCTTGTAGAACACTCGGGGTATTTCCTCCTCTTGAGTTTCTTAGCGTGGCTATTTTATTAATATTTACACTTAGTTTGACCATATTTTTTTTGCGGTGATGCTTGAGAACAAAAATAAAGGTAATTTCGGCAAGATTATTGAAGATTAAAAAATATGCTAACACAACAACTGATAACAGAAAATATACCTCCGATTAAATTGTCGGATACTGGAGTTCGTGTTTTACGTTGGATGGACGAATTCAAAGTGAACCATTTACCTATTGTTGAGGGCGGTGAATACATCGGTTTGATATCAGATGCAGATGTTTTAGATCTTCCTTCTCCAGAAGAATCCATCGGAAATCAAGAGATTGAGCCCGAAAAATTATTCGTTAAAGAAAATCAACATATTTTTGATGCAATAAAATTAATGAGCGAGGCCAACCTCAGTGTTATTCCTGTTTTGGACGAAGAAGGAAAATATTTGGGATCTATCGCCATGTCGAACCTCATCGAAAAAATGGCAACTATTACTGCCGCCAACGAACCTGGAAGTATTTTGGTTTTAGAAATGGATCCCGCTAATTATTCTCTTTCTGAAATTGCTCAAATCGTGGAAGGCAATTCAGCAAAAGTTTTAAGTCTTTTCGTTTATAGAGATTCAGAATCGGGAATGTTAAACATAACATTAAAAATAAATAAGACGGATATTGGTGGAGTGGTGCAAACTTTTCACCGCTATAAATATTTTATCAAATCGAATTTCCAAGTAGATCAACAATATTTTGATGATTTGAAATCAAAATATGAAGCTTTCATGAACTTCTTGAAAATGTAATTTCTCATGCGAAGAGAATTATTGTTGCGATTGTCCATTTTACATTTTGCACTTTACATTTCCCATTTTTCATTCGCTCAGTCGTTGGCCATCGATGAATCTTACTCTCAAAAAACGATCATTACTTCCATTAAAGTTTATGGCAATAAACGCACAAAAGATTTTGTTGTTGCCAGAGAAATGACCATTCGAGTAGGCGATACTTTAGAACGAGAAAAACTACCTGCGGCGATCAAGGAATCGGAATCATATCTCATCAACTCTTCACTCTTCAACTATGTAAAAATTGAACCTATTTATAGGGATTCATTATTTACAGAATTAAAAATTACCGTTACCGAACGTTGGTATATTTGGCCGGTTCCTATTTTTCAATATGCCGATCCTAATTTTAATACTTGGTGGCAAACTAAAGATTTTTCACGAACCAATTATGGAATGAATTTAAAGTGGCAAAATTTTAGAGGAAGAAAAGAAGAATTACAAGCTCGTGTTCAATTTGGTTATTTAAAAGATTTCAGATTAAATTACTATGTTCCCTATCTCACTAAAAATCGAAAATTGGGAGGAGGAATAATGGTTGAATACATCCAAAACAATGAATTTACCATTGGGACGATTAACAACAAACGGAATTTTTACACGGGCAATAATGAAAATGCGAGAGACCAATTTAGCACCATTTTATATACTACTTGGAGAAGCAAATTCGTAAACTCTCATTTTTTAGCGATTGGATTCAACTCTACTAATATTACCGATTCCGTTACTCGATTAACAAATGATTATTTTGTGAATAATCAAACCTATTCTCAATATGTTTCTTGGTGGTATACTTTTCGACATACACAGCTCGACAATGCCAATTATCCGCTGGATGGAAAGTATATTCAAGCGGATATTTCATGGAACGGCTTTCCGGTGATGGTGGATAATAATCTAATGGTTATTGCTTTCAAACTTTCGTATAAAGCATTTTTCAAACTCAGTGATAATTTCTATTATGCTTTCAATGTAAAAGGGAAATATACTCCAACCATCGATTTGCCTTATTATTTTCAAGAAGGTTTAGGATATAAAGATTTTGTAAGAGGGTATGAATATTATATTGTAGATGGTCAAAGCTATGGTCTTTTCAAAAGCAATTTCAAGTGGAAAATATTTGGATCAAGAGTAAAAGAAGTAAAACCTTTAAAAAATACGGGCTATGCAAAATTATATTTTAGCGGATATTTAAATTTTAATTTTGATGCGGGTTACGTAATTGACTCACGATACAATGATGTAAATCCATTAGCCAACCATATGCTTTACGGTACAGGAATTGGACTTGACCTGGTGGCCCTTTATGATAAAGTTATTAGATTTGAATATTCTTTCAATAAATTATTAGAACATGGATTTTTTATCCATTTTGTAAAACCAATTTAATTATGATGCGAATTGCCATATACGGACGATCATTTCAAGATAATTTCACTCCCGGAATTCAGTATCTATTTGAAAAACTCAAACAGTTAAATGGTGAAATTTATATTTTCGAAGCCTTTCATTCGTTTTTAAAACCAAGAGTTGATTTATCTTCGGATGTAAAAATATTTCATAAACATCATGAAATAAAAGGAAAAGTAGATTTTTTAATTAGTATTGGTGGTGATGGTTCTCTCTTGGATACGGTTACTCTCATTCGTGACTCAAAAATTCCAATTTTAGGAATCAATACCGGAAGATTAGGTTTCCTTTCCAATATTTCAATTCAAGAAATCGATCAAGCAATGGATGCGCTTCATTCAAAAAAATACAAAGTAGATGAAAGAGCACTTTTGAAAGTAAAAACGGAAGACAATCTTTTTGGAGAAACGAATTTTGCCTTGAATGAATTAACCATTCACAAGAAAGATTCGAGTTCAATGATCACCATTCATGCGTATATCAATGACCAATACCTAAATTCTTATTGGGCGGATGGATTAATTATTGCCACTCCAACTGGCTCCACAGCCTATTCATTAAGTTGTGCTGGTCCAATAGTTGTTCCTGGTTCTGAAAATTTTGTAATTACGCCTATTGCACCTAATAACTTGAATGTTAGACCAATTGTGGTGTCGGATAATTCAGAAATAAAATTGAAAATTGAAGGTCGAGGTATGCAGTTTTTAGCTTCACTGGATTCAAGATCGGAAACCATTGATTCCAAGTATGAACTCACGATTGTTAAAGAAAAGTTTAAAATAGGGTTGATACAGCTTGAAAACCAAGATTTTCTAAGGACAATCCGAAATAAATTGATGTGGGGAATTGATAAAAGAAATTGACCACTAGTAACTTAAATTAATTTATTAATTAGGATACTTTAACTAAATTTGTTTTTCATCCGTAAAAACACCGAATGCCGAAACTTTTACGCCTACTATTTATACTCCTTTTACTTCTACCGCAGGTGAGTTATTCACAGGCATGGAAGTACTATCGACATGAGTTTAGTATTGGGGTTGGTGCAGTTAATTTTTTGGGTGAGCTTGGTGGAGCTAATCAAGTGGGTACAAACGGACTTAAAGATTTGGAATTTTCTCGCACTCGTCCTGCTTTTAAAATTGGATATCGCTATATTTTTAATCCTAAAATTAAAATTGGTGCTGATTTACTCTATGGAAGATTGAACGGAGATGATCAATTAACCAAAGAACCATTTCGAAATAATCGTAATCTACATTTCCGGTCTCCTATTGTAGAATTTGGCGTTTTTTTGGAATATTATCCTTTCAGTGAAAAAACCGGAAACAGATACGGATTAAATGGTGTGAGGGGAAATAAAAAATTTCACTTTAGCCCCTATATTTCTGTTGGTATTGGTGGTTTTTGGTTTAATCCATCGGCTCTTTATCCTACAGATAATAAATGGCATAATTTACATTCTATTCAAACCGAAAATGTGGATTATAAACGAGTGTCTATTTGTATTCCTACAGGAGTAGGTGTAAAATTTTCTGTATCAAAAAAATTAAGTATTGGTTTCGAAATTTCAGGAAGAAAAACTTTTACCGATTATATTGACGATGTTAGTACAGTTTATGTTGATCAAGCAGGAGAAGATGCCATGACTATCTATCTAACTAATCCTACAACGAATATTATACCTCCAAGAATTGATGGCTCCATTGTATCTCGTCCCACCGATATAGGTCAACAAAGAGGTGACCCAACGGACAATGATTCCTACCTATTCGCAATATTTTCGGCGCATTATCGTTTTCTTAGTAACAAAAGAAACCTACCTAAGTTCTGATTTATTAAATTTGTCCAATGCAAAAATTACTGATTCTCTTTATCAGTCTTTTCACGTTTGTTTCAGTTGAAGCTCAAAAGCTTGCCGATGAATTGGGGGGCTGGATGGGCGGTTCCTATTATTTGGGTGAATTGAATCCCTATAAACAATACGATTGTGCACATATAGCAGGTGGATTACTTTATCGAAAAAATATGAATAAGAGAGTGGCATTACGCTTACATGTTTCTTATGGAATGGTAACCGGCTCGGATGCTCGCTCAACGATTGAAGCAAATGTTAATCGTAACCTATCTTTTCGCTCTCGAATTTTTGAATTAGGTCCGATTCTAGAAATTAATTTTAAAGAGTATGAGGCTGGAAGAAAAGTAGGGCGCAATTACTATAAAAACATTATTTCTCCCTATTATTTCATGGGAATAAATTATTTCAAAATGAATCCACAGGCCGTTTTTAATGATGACTTTATCGACCTACAAACTTTGGGAACAGAAGGGCAAGGAAGTGATTTGAATAACAAGAAAAAATACAGCCTAAATCAACTATCCATTCCATTGGGATTTGGAATAAAAATGTCCGTTACTCCAAGAATGAATATTTCACTCGAATATGGAATTAGAAAAACATTTACCGATTACTTGGATGACGTAAGTGGTAAATACGTTAATCCTGCAAAATTAGCTCGATTAAATGGTCCTTTAGCGGCAGAATACGCTGATCAAAGTTTGAATAGCGAAGGAATTGATTTCTCCAATGAAGGTGCTATGCGCGGTAACCCAAAAACCAAAGACTGGTATTCATTCTCAGGGATTATCATCACTTTCTGCCTTGGAAGAACCGATGCCTGTAAAGGTGTTTTCAAGTAAATTCATCCAATTATTGTTAAATCCTCGTTCCTCAATACTATTTACTTTTGTCCTCCGTTTCCTATTCCGGACATAAATACCGATATTCGCGCCCGATAAAATGAGCTTCAAAGAAAAAATAGATTCTACAAATGTACCGCAACACGTAGCTGTTATAATGGATGGTAACGGGCGATGGGCGAAACAAAAAGGAGAAATTCGAATTTATGGACACATGAATGGTGTAGAGTCTGTTCGTGAAGTTTTGACGGCTGCCTCTGAAATTGGTGTAAAATTTCTAACTCTTTATGCTTTCTCCACCGAAAATTGGAATCGCCCAAAAGAAGAAGTTGAAGCCCTAATGAATTTATTAGTGACCACCATTGCCAATGAAATTGAAAGTTTAAATGAAAATGAAGTTCGTTTAGCAACCATTGGAGACACTGCTAATCTACCCGATTCTTGCAGAGAAGCACTATTAACCGCGATTGATAAAACAAAAAACAATAAACGCATCACTATAGTTCTTGCGCTTAGCTATTCCTCGAGATGGGAAATAACTAGAGCTATGAAAAAAATTGGCGAAGATGTGAAAACCGGAAAGATAGAACCACAAAATATTTCGGAAGAATTAATTGAATCTTATCTCACTACTGTAAATATTCCTGAACCCGAATTATTAATTCGCACAAGTGGCGAATGCCGCATTAGTAATTTCTTATTATGGCAATGTGCTTATACCGAATTTTATTTTACACCTGTATTGTGGCCAGATTTCCGAAAAGAAACTTTTTTTGAAGCCATTTACAATTACCAACAAAGAGAAAGAAGATTCGGAAAAGTAAGCGAACAAATACAAAATTGAAAAACTTGAAAAAATATATCTTCCTATTTTTAATTTTCCTTTCTGGACTCAATTCTTCCTTTTCACAAGGGAGCAACGACATTCCTGCGGTAGATTATGTTTCTTCTCCAGAATATGAAATTGGTGGAATTGTTGTTACTGGAACAAATAATTATGCGCACAATGCCATTTTACTTTTAGCTGAATTAAGCGTTGGACAAAAAATTAATATTCCAGGTGATGATATTTCAAAAGCGTTGAAAAAACTTTGGTCACAAAAATTATTTTCTGAAATAAGTATCAACCTTACCAAAACAGTTGGAAAAACTGCGTTCTTAGAAATCGTTGTAAAGGAAAGACCAAAATTACATGCCTTTCGTTTTTTAGGCGTTACCAAAAAAGAAGCGAATAAACTGCGCGAAAAAATGGACATGTTCAAGGGTCAAATGGTGACGGATCATCTCTTGGCTAATACTACAACGATTATCCGGAACCATTTTATAGATGAACGCTACGTGAAAACGAAAGTGGAAGTGGATTCCAAATTTGATACCTCTACGAATAACGGATTAGTTTTAACCTATACTGTAAAAAGAGGAGATCGTTACAAAATTGATGATATCATTTTTGAAGGAAACACATCTGTTTCTGATTTTAAATTAAATAAAGCCATGAAGGAAACCAAGAAAAAAGCTTGGTGGAGATTCTGGAAAACATCTAAATATTATGAAACCAATTACGAAGCGGATAAGGCTGGTTTAATTGCACTTTTCAGTGATAAAGGATTAAGAGATGCCAAAATTGAATCAGATACTGTAATTGATAAGGGTGATGGAACTTTAGAAATTAGAATTAAAATATCTGAAGGAAAAAAATATTATTTCGGAAATATCAACTGGATTGGAAATTCAAAATATCGTTCTTCATTTTTAGGAGATACCATTCTGAGTATTAAAAAAGGTGAACTTTTTAGCCAAAGTTTATTAGATTCAAAATTATTCATGAATCCAACCGGTTCGGATGTTACTTCTCTTTACATGGACAACGGATATTTATTTTTCAATGTAGATCCAGTAGAAATAAAAATCTATAATGATACTATTGATTACGAAATGCGAATTAGTGAAGGAAAAGTTGCCCGTGTTCGCGATGTAATCATCAAAGGGAATACTAAAACAAATGATCATGTTATTAGACGAGAAATAAGAACTAAACCAGGCGATTTATTCAATAGAAATGATATCATAAGAACGCAACGAGAATTATCTCAATTGAATTTATTTGATCCCGAAAAATTTGGCGTAAACCCAATGCCTGATCCTGCATCTGGAATGGTAGACATTGAGTATACCGTTGAAGAAAAACCATCTGATCAAGTAGAGCTATCTGGTGGATGGGGCGGTGGACGTATAATCGGTACGATTGGATTAGTATTTAATAATTTTTCTATCCAACGCCTATTTAAAAAAGGTGCTTGGCAACCTTTGCCCGCAGGTGATGGACAACAACTAAGTTTGAGAGCACAATCCAATGGATTTTTCTATCAAGGTTATAATTTCTCATTTGTAGAACCATGGATGTTTGGAAAAAAACCAAATTCATTTAGTGTAAATGGATACTATACAGTGCAATCAAATGGCGTAAAAAAAACCGCCCCCAACAGAACAGATCTTCAAGTAACCGGTATGTCGGTTGGTTTTGGAAAAAGATTAAAATGGCCTGATGACTTTTTTACCACTTACAAAGAATTTAGCTACCAGTATTATGATTTAAATGATTTTGGTGGAATATTTTCGTTTAGTAATGGTTATGCCAACAATATTAGTTTTCGTTACAATATTTCTAGAAATTCAATTGATCAACCTTTATATCCGCGAACAGGTTCTAACATTACTTTCTCTCTTAGATTCACTCCACCTTATTCCTTATTGGGAAGAAAAGACGTTGACTTTAAAAACGCCACCGACCAAGAAAAATATAAATGGCTAGAATATCATAAATGGAAATTCACCACTCAACATTATATTTCGCTTTCTAAAGACAAAAAACTAGTTTTAAAGCTAAGTACAGGATTTGGATTTTTATTCAGTTACAACAAAGACTACGGCGCTTCTCCATTCGAAAGATTTTACTTAGGAGGAAGTGGTCTTCAAGGTTTAAATTTCATTTTTGCTCGTGAAATTGTTGCGCTAAGAGGTTATGATGACAATGCGGTTGCTACATCGGTTGGTGGATTATTTGTTGCAAAATATACTGCTGAATTAAGGTATCCGCTTTCTTTAAATCCAAATGCTACCATTTATGGTCTTGCATTTATGGAAGCTGGAAATACTTGGAATGACCTAAAACAGTTTAATCCTTTTCAAGTTAAACGTGCTTTTGGAACAGGGGTAAGAATCTTCTTGCCTATGTTTGGATTACTTGGATTGGATTACGGATGGTCTATCGATCAGTTAGATGCAGGACAAGCAGGACAAGGTCAGCAGAATATTGAACTTGGCACAAAAGGTATTCGCGGACAATTTCACTTCACTATTGGCATGAATCTTGGTGAACTGTAGTTATATGCTTAATTTCGTGCCCCATATATAAACCATTATGACAAAGAAATTATTCATTGCTTTTATATTGGTGTTTTCATCGTTGATGGGAATATCACAAACAACCAAATATGCTTATGTAGATACTGAATTCATTTTAGGTAAACTGCCAGAGTATGAAGAAGCGCAAAAAAAATTAGATGAGATGTCGGAAGGTTGGGAAAAGGAATCGAAAGCGAAATATACCGAAGTGGAAAAATTAGAAAAGGCGTATACGCAAGAAAAAATTCTTTTACCAGAAGCGGAAAGAAAAAAAAGAGAAGAAGAAATACAATCGAAAAGAATAGAAGCGATGGAATTTCAACGAGTGAAATTTGGAGTGAATGGTGAACTTTTTACCGAAAGACAAAAATTGATTAAACCAATTCAGGAGAAATTGTATAAGGCAATTAAAGAAGTGGCTGAATCGGGAGGGTTCACTTTTGTTTTTGATATCGCAGGACAAAGTAATTTGTTATATGCCGATCCGAAACAAAATAAAAGTGATTTAGTTTTGAAAAAATTAGGACAATAATTAAAAGATAAATAACAAGTAATAATAAAACACCATGAAAAAAGCATTTTTCACGAATTCAATAAAAAATAGAATGAATATGAGTAACAAGTTAATTGTATTGATAACAGCATTAATGCTAACTTCAATGGGAATGGTAAATGCGCAGAAAACGGCACATGTAAATTCGCAAGAATTATTAATGGCTTTACCAGAAAGTAAAGAAGCACAAACTGTATTGGAAAAATTCCAAAAAGAATATCAGGATGAATTGCAGATGATGGAATCTATTTACAAAAAGAAAATTGCAGAATATCAACCATTGGCTGAAAATCCTTCCACCTCAAAAGCTTTATTGGAAACTTACCAAAAAGACATAGGTGAATATGAGCAAAGAATTTATGCGCGTAGAGAAGCAATTGAAGCCGATCTTCAAACCAAAGAATCAGAATTATTCAAACCCATTCTTCAAAAAATTAAAGATGCTATTGCTAAAGTTTCGAAAGAACAAGGAGTAAATTATGTATTCGACACACAAGTGATGATACACTTCGAAGGTGGAAACGACCTTGGTCCAGCAGTAAAAACAGAATTAGGAATTAAGTAATTTCAAATATTAAATAATTAAAAACCTCCTGAGTGATCAGGAGGTTTTTTGTTTTTGTACATTAGCAAAAGAATGAGCGAAAAATATAAACCCATAGGCGTATTTGATTCTGGTTTCGGAGGTTTAACGGTTTTAAAAGAAATCGTCAAAGAACTTCCAGAATACGATTATTTATATTTAGGAGACAATGCTCGTGCACCTTATGGAACAAGATCATTCGAAACCGTTTATCAATATACTTTGGAAAGTGTGGAGAAACTTTTTTCAATGGGTTGTCATCTAGTGATTCTTGCTTGCAATACCGCTTCTGCAAAAGCATTACGCACCATACAACAAAACGATTTACCCATTATTGCACCCAATAAAAGAGTTTTGGGAGTGATTCGTCCAACAACAGAGATTGTCGGGAACTATTCTAAAACCGGACATATAGGCGTTTTAGGAACTACAGGTACAGTGAACTCAGAATCTTATCCCAAAGAAATAGCTAAATTTTTTCCGAATTTAAAAGTAACACAAGAAGCTTGTCCGATGTGGGTTCCATTGGTAGAAAACAATGAATATGAAAGTGCCGGAGCTGATCTTTTTATTCAGGAAAATTTAAATCACTTGATGAAACAAGATGATAAAATCGATACGATTATTTTAGGCTGCACACATTATCCTCTACTAATAAAAAAAATAAAACAGTTTTTACCTCAACATATTACTTTGCTTTCTCAAGGAGAAATTGTAGCCAAAGGATTAAAAAATTATTTAAACCGTCATCCGGAAATAGAAAACAATTGCTCAAAAGGAAAAAACATTTCATTTTTTACGACTGATGATCCGAAAAATTTTGATGAGCATGCCAGTATTTTTTTCGGTTCAGAAGTGAAAAGCGAAAATCTTATTCTCTAAAATATTAATGCAGATTATTTTTCTCCTCGTTCATTTGATTTAATTTTACATCATGTCAGACGAAATCATCAATCCCATCGATCCCGATTCCATTACCGAAAATCCAGGAACGCTACCCTATCCACATCATCGTGGAAGTGCAGTAATTAAAACAACTAAGGAAAGTGTGATTAAATCTCGTGCGCTTTCAGCAATGGAAGAACAAACCGATTTGCAAATGAATCAAATCAAAGAGCAGATTGAATTATTAGCAAAACAAGCCAACGAGTTACAAGAAAGAAAAAGATTATCCTTAAAAATTTACGAGGCAAAAATGAATTTCGCACCTATTATTAGCAATATTTATTATTTATACCAATGTGAAGATGAATCATACATTGTTTCTATGATTGGCCCAGATGAATGGGGAAGATCAAAACCATTCAAAAAATTCGAAGCGAAAATTAAATTATTAGCCGATCATACTTGGATGAAATTGCAATAAAAAATAATTGTTTTTTATTTTTGAAGTCATTTTGAGGTATCGCATCTCTGGGGCTTAGGAAAAAAATCTATTTCGCCCTTCGGGCTATTAAAGTGCCGCTCCGATGGAGATAAAGACAAACACTTCAAAACAATTTTCAACTACATTAATACAAATTAAGGTTGATTAATATTCCGGAAATAAAAATCTACTTCCCAATAACTATTATTAAAGCTCCGTAGAAGTGAAATCTCAATAACACCGAAGGTGTATAATAAAAAACCCATGTGTTTTAGACCCAGAGGGGCGACACCTCAATTTTTCTTCTCTTTATTAAAAATATTTTTTAAAGCTTCGTTTAATAAAGGATATTTAAATAAAAATCCTTCCTTCTTAATTTTCTCATTTGAAATTCTACTTCCTTCTAAAACTACTATCGACATTTCACCGAATAATAATCGCAAAAGAAAAGTAGGAACTTTCGGAAACCAGACCCAATGATTAGTCGATTTACCTACTGCTTTGATAAATTCTCCATTGGTAATTTGTTCATTAGAAACTGCATTAAAACTTCCGGAAATATTATTTTTCAAAGCAAACAAATACATTTCGCACATATCATCCATATGAATCCAAGGAATATATTGTTTACCCGATCCTAAGGCAGAACCTATTCCCCATTTCACAGGACCATACATTTTTTTTAATGCTCCCCCTCGCAAATCCAAAACTATGCCAGTGCGCAATTTAACCACGCGACAAACATCCTTGAATTTATCTGCCGACTTTTCCCATTCAATTACCACTTGTGAAGCAAAATCACTTCCTTGAGGGTCTTCTTCTTTAAAAATAGTTGGTGTAGTTACTGTTCCATAATAACTAATTCCAGAGGCAGAAATAAATGATTTTAATGAAATATTTTTTTTGATTACTTTCTCCAATAGAAACTCAGCTGTTTTCGTTCTGCTATCCATTATTGCCTTTTTTCTTTCTGCTGTCCATCTTCCTTCAGCAATAGATTCTCCAGCTAAATGAATAATATGTGAAGCATTTTCTAAAGCGCCTTCCTCGATAAAATCTGTTTTATAATTCCATACAAAAGTAGTTACTCCTGCTTTTGAATTCTTTTTTCTAGTGAGATGTACCACTTCATAACCACTTTCCACTAAAAGTTTAGTCAATGGAATTCCCACTAAACCTGATCCGCCTGTGATAACTACTTTTTCCATGCTATAATTTGTATAAATATAGGCAATGAAAGATCAAAATAGTTGCGAAAAGTTAGTTTTTTATTGAACTACATTTTTTAGTAACTTTGAATCATTGATTATGGATGAAATAGTAAATAAAGTTCAACAAAGCGGTTTGATTACTATCAACCTCGAAGAATTATTTCCAAAAGGTGAAAGAGAGGAATATGATCTAGCGCAAAATTTATGGCAAGGATTAGCCTTGAAAGAAAAAGATTTTCGTGAGTTTATTTCAAAAAATGATTGGACTTTTTATCAAGATAAATTGGTTGCTATTCATTGTTCGGTAGATGCTATTGTTCCTACTTGGGCATTTATGTTATTATCCGCTGCCATTCAGCCATACGCTAAAAAAATAGTTTATGGAAATTTAGAACATCTCGAAAGAGTGTTGTTTTATGAACTGGTTTCTTCTATTGATGAAAAAAAATATATGGATGCAAGAGTGGTAATTAAAGGTTGCAGCGATTTACCCGTTCCTAATTCTGCTTATGTAGATCTGACTAATAAATTAGTTCCAGTTGTAAAATCATTGATGTTTGGAGAACCTTGTTCAACTGTTCCATTATACAAGAAAAAATAATGATTAAAATTCTCGGCGTTATCCCATCGCGTTTCGGATCTTCCCGTTTTCCAGGAAAACCATTGATAGATTTAGCTGGGAAAAGTATGATTCAACGCGTTTACGAACAAGCTAAAAAAGCAAAATTACTGAGTGATGTGATTGTTGCTACTGATGAAGAGAGAATTTTCAAGCATGTAGAAAAATTTGGTGGAAAAGCAATGATGACTTCTTCTTCTCATCAAAGCGGAACCGACCGTTGTGCTGAAATTTTAGAAAAATTGAATTCAGAATTTCATGCAGTGATCAATATTCAAGGTGATGAACCATTTATTAATCCTGAGCAGATAGATTTATTAGCGAAATGTTTTGAAGATAAAAATACGGAGCTCGCCACATTAATTAATCAAACAGAAGATTCTAGTTTAATTCAAAATCCCAATCGAATTAAAGTAGTTATCGATAAGAATAATCAAGCGCTCTATTTTAGTCGCTCTGCCATTCCATTTATGAAGGAAATTCCAACAACAGATTGGGCTAAACATCATCCTTACTTTTTACATATCGGGATTTACGGTTATCGGTCGGATATATTGAAAGCGATTACCAATCTTCCGGTAAGCAGTTTAGAAAAAACAGAGTCACTCGAACAATTGCGTTGGTTGGAAAATGGCTATCGCATCAAAGTAGCCAAAACAAATTTTGAATCTTACTCTATCGATTCACCTGAAGATGTAAATAATGTTTTGAAGATGGCAGGCCTGTCCTGAATTTATTTCAGGAATAATTTAATAAGGAAGATTCCCTAACCAAATTTCGTGTTCCGTTTCAATTAAACTTATTTCAATTCTTTGTTGTTCTGACTTCATTTTCTCTGGAGTATTACAATAATCTTTTAACCGCAAATCCTTTGCATTAGACAATTTGTAAATTTCGCTGGTAAAATTTCTTTCGAAGAAAATATCGTCCATCGTTTTGTTTTTGATTATTAATCCTGCCAATGATTCTCGCACCATCGGAAAATAAATCCAATACAATTCAGTAGTATCTTTTGTGATTTTATTCATTCCAACAGGAGCCATTCCAATTATTCTTGTTTCCGAAACATTTCGGTCAATATCATAAATAATATCTTCCTTTATTTTCCAAGCCACAATTTTATACTCTTTTAGATTGAATTTTTTTAGTTCATCAACGGTCATTTTAGTGGAGAAATCTTCCATTAGTGAGCAGTATGATTCGTTGGAACTATCGGTTACGAATTGAAATAAATTTTGATAAAGTAAATCCTTTTCAAAAATAAATTTATTGTTATTCGCAGCTATTTCTCGCCAAACCCTTGCCGAATAAATGACCATTCTCTCGACTAATTGAAAATAGTCGTAATACCCTTTTTTATTTTTCACAGGTGAATAGAAGGAAGAATCAAATAATGATGCTGGCCCAGTTTTTTCTTTTTCTGGATATAGTTTTTCAAAAGAAAGATGATTCGAATATTTACGTTGATGAATTTTTCTTCCTGTTGAATCGTAAACGGTCCATATTCCTGAACGAACATTATTCGTAAAATTTCCTTCCGATCTTTTTGTTCCGTTTTTATATTTAGAAATATAAGTGCCATTCAACTTGCCATTTTCGGTCTCATATTCAGAACTAATTCTCAAATCAGCATAATTGTTTTTTACTTTCTGGGATTTACAACCCGAAAATAAAAATAGAGATAATATGACCACTAAAATTCGCATTTATTTTTTAGGATTTAATTTCCAATATTTCAAAATCGGATTTTCAAATTCACCATTTTCATTCTTAATAGAAAAAGTTTCGGGAGTCGTGTCTTTAACTATTCGAAATCCAATATGCCTATAACCGTGATCTGCATAATAACTTAATCGCAAATAATCATCGAGATAGTTCAGTGAATATTGAAATGATTTACCAATCACGTTTTTTCTTTTCATCACTGGAGAATCAGAAGACAAATGAAAATAAATATATGAAAACGGAATTTCCTTTTGGTAATCTATAGCGGATTCATCCATCGA
>JBIPLT010000385.1:0-5178 GCA_044368255.1 Flavobacteriales bacterium | reverse complement strand
TGGCCGCCAACAGCCGGGTCTTGCTCACCACCTCGCACTCCGTTTACAGCGCCACCGGGATGTTTGCCGGTGTCGATGGCGGCACGGGCGCCTCGGTGCAGGTGAATGCAGGCACTGGCCTCACCTTGCTCGAGGGCGGCACCGTGGCCACCCGCTATGACCGCGGCAGCATTGTCCTCACGGGCGGCAGCTACATCCACCTGCTGGGCGGCAGCGCCGTGGTCTCGGGCGCGCGTTTTAACCCCGAACTGTTGCTGCTGGGGCCGTTTGCCACCGGTGAGGTGGTGGCTGCCACCGTCAATGGCGTGGCTGTGAGCTACACCGTCCAGGCGGGCGACATCAAGGCGCAAAGCACAGACACCCTGGCCAGCGTGGCCACGGGCCTGGCGGCAGCCATCAACGCCCAGGCGGCTGTGAGTGCGGCCTTGATCGCCTCGGCCTCTGGCGCGCGCATTGCTTTTGCGCCCAAGGTGTCTGGTGCGGCCTACACCGCGGTGCCCACAGGTGACAAGCTCAACGCTGTCGACGTCCCCGTGCTCACCGGCACCGAGTCCACCCTGACCTTGAGCACCACGGGCGAAATGACCCTGGCCGGCTCCTTGACGGCGGCGGGCAAGATGACGCTGCAGGCCAGTGAAGTCAAAGACGAGTTTGCCGACTACTTCAACAACCTGAACGGCTTGCAGCTGACCCAGACTGCCAGCCAAGCCGATGCCGCGACCATCGTGGCCGGCCTCAATGCCAATCAGAGCTTCAGTGCCAACAGCAAGCTCGCAGCTTTGTTCACGGGGGGGGCGCTGACCATTGACGCCAGCAAAGCCGTGCTGGTGTCCCTGGCCAACTACGTGCCTTTTGCCGAGTTGCCCGAGGCCACGCGCAACGCGATTGCCACCGCCCAGGGCTACCAAACCATGGCCACGGGGGGCTACTTCAACCCCACCAGTGGGCGGTTTTTCACCACCATCCAAGACGGCCCGGTGGTGGGCTACAACATCGACGCCATCAACTGGGGCAGCACGGCCAAGCCCACCAAAGGCACGGCATTTGCCTCCCTCAGCACCGCGCAGCAGCAGGTCATTGCCAGCGCGCTGGGCTACAGCGTGCACAGCGGCACCGTGTTTTACAACCGCTTGGCCCAAGGCCAGGAGGTGGTCACGGGCTTTGCCCAAGGGGAGTCTGCGGACTATGACAACAGCCGCATCAACTGGGCTGCCGCGGGCCTGGCGCCACCGGCTGCCAACACCAGCTTTGCCCAGCTCAGCGCCGCGCAAAAGCTGGTGGTGGCCAACAGCCTGGGCTACTTGTTTGACTACGACCGCATTGCTTACGAGAGCTGGTCCAGCGTTCCCTTTGACTACAGCACGGTCACCCGGGCCGAGTGGACCGAGGCCTCTAGCCTGAACTTTGCGCTGGTCATATCGGACAAGCAGTGGGGCACGGTGGCCAAGCCCTCCACCGGCACGACTTATTCGGGCCTGACCAGCGCCCAAAAAGCCGTGGTTGACCAGCATGTCAAGTTTGTGCCCACGCAAACCGACTTGTTCACCCTCAGCGGCAGCTTCACGGCCGGCCAGACCTTGTCGCTGGTGCTCAATGGCAGCACCCTGAATTACACCGTGCAGGCCAGTGACATAGGCGCCAACGACGCCGCCACACTGGGAAAAGTGGCCCAAGCCGTGGCCAACATGGTCAATGCGCAGCAATCGGCGGTTCTTTTCAGCGCCACCAGCCAGGCCGTGGCGGCCGGCTCCGGCGTCACGCTCAGCCCCCTGAGCCCGGCCACCAGCGTCACCCTGGACACGGGCAGCGAAACCCGCTTCACGGTCTCCGGCAGCGCCACCAGCCCCATCTTGGGCTTGCGCGGCAATTTCGCCGCTGGCGATGCGCTCAGCCTGACTATCAACGGCAAGCAGGTGAAGTACACCGTGGCCGCTGCCGACCTGGACACCAGCCTTGAGGCCACCCACGCCAAGCTGGCCGTGGCCCTGGCCAGCGCCATCAACACCCGCTTGACGGCGCCGGTGTTCAACGCCGTGGGTCAGGTGGTGCCAGCCAGCGCCTCGCTCACACTGACCCCCCAGTTCAGCGGCGGTGCAGTGAACATAGACACTGCGGACACCCGTTTGCAGGTGTCGGGCACGGCTGCATCGCGCGTGCTCACCCTCTCCGGCAGCTTTGCCGCAGGCCACTTGCTCAGTTTCAGCGTCAACGGCGTGGCCGTGCAGTACACCGTGCTGACATCGGATGTGGGCCTGACGGCCGACGCCACCTTGAGCACGCTGGCCAGCCGGCTGGCGGCCGCCACCGACCAGGCCCTGACCACGGCCGCACGGGCTTTTGCGGCCAGCAGCGTCCTCACCGCCCGCGTGCCCGACAGCGCCCGCGTCACCCTCACGCCCGCCACCGCAGGCGGCACCGTGGCTGTGACCTTGAGCAACCAGGCTGGTCTGTCTGCGGGTCTGTCTGTCAGTGGCAGTGCCAGCGAGCAGGTGCTCAGCCTGAGCGGCAGCTTTGCCCTCAACCGGGCGCTCAGCTTCGAGGTCAACGGCGTCACGGTCAACTACACCGTGCAAAGCTTTGACATAGGCACAAGCGACGAAGCCACCCGGCTCAAATTGGCCGCCTCGCTGGCCAGCGCCATCAGCTCGGCCATGACGGTGGCCGCCCAGTCCTTTAAAGCCACCAGCAGCACCAACGTGGTCAATGTGTTCGGCACCAAGGCCGGCAGCACGCTCAGCATGAGCAGCACTGATGCGCGCCTGGTGGTTTCAGGCACCGCTGCCCACGCCAAGGTTTTGACTGTCAGTACCGTCAATGGCACTTTCGTGGCCGGTGAGACCCTGTCGCTCAGCGTCAACGGACTGGCGGTGAAGTACACCGTGCTGGCCGACGATGTGAGCGCTGCAACCACGGCCCAGCCTTTAACCCCGGCGGTCAAGCTGGCGGCCAAGTTGACCAGCGCCATCAACGTCGCCGTGCAGGCCGCCACCTCGCCGCTGATGAGCACCAGCGCCAGCGTGGCGGGCGTCCCCGCCAGCGCCCAGGTGAGCTTGCGTGCCCTGAATCTGGGCGCCACAGTCAGCGTGGATGTGGGCTCAGAGACCCGCTTGAGTGTCTCGGGCAACAGCGCCAAGACCCTCACTCTGAGCGGTACTTTCACGGCCGGTCAGACCCTCAGCTTCAAGGTCAACGACACGCCCGTGAGCTATGTGGTGCTGGCCGCCGATGTGGCCGCCAACGCCGACGACACCCGCGCCAACCTGGCCGTCAAGCTGACGGCCGCCATCACCGCTGCCCTGGCCGCCGCCACGCCGGCTGTGGCCACCGTCAGCGCCAGCGCCCCTGAGCATGTGCGGCTCACGCTGCAGCCTGAAACAGCTGGCACCGCCTTGACCCTGAGCGCCGTGGACGCGCGCCTGCAGGTGCAGACCGTCACCGGTGCCAAGCAACTCACGTTGACCGGCAGCTTTGCTGCAGGCGACACGCTCAGCCTGACGGTCAACGGCAGCACCATCAGCTATTTGGTGGCTGGCGCAGACGTGGTCACCGGTGACGCGCAAGCCACCCGCAAACTGGTGGCCCTGGGCCTGGCCCAGGCCATCAATGCGCAAGCGCCCAAGCTGGTCAAGGCGGCCAACGCCGTCTCCAGCACCTTGCCCGAAAGTTCCCTCCTAAGCGTGCAAGGCAGCGCCCAAGTAAGCACCATTGTGCTTGGCAGCAGCGATGCACGCCTGCAGGTCAGCGGCCAGCAGGTGCAGCTGCAAGGCAGCTTTGCGGTGGGCCAAACACTCACGCTCACGGTCAACGGCCAAGCCATTGGTTATGTGGTCGGCACGGCCGACCTCGGCGAGACGCCGGACATCACGCGCAACCGCCTGGTCATTGCTCTGGCCAAGGCCATCAGCGCGGCCGCGCCCCGCCAGAGTCCACTGGTCACGGCCAGCGCCAGCACCACGACCACAGACGGAAACACAGTCACCCAGCTGCGCATCAGCCAAGTGGCTGACAAACCAAGCTTTACCCTGGTGGTGACGGACAGCCGCCTGGCGGTGGAACACAACCCGTCCAGAGAGCTGAGCTACGACCAACAGCTGCTGGTGGCCGCCAAGCTGCGCCCTGCGCTGCAAGTGCAGTTCAAGGACCTGTCGGCCGGTCAAAAAACCGTGGTGCTCAATGCCATCCCTGTGCTGGAAGCCCAAGACAAGGCCGCTGCCCTGGCTGCTGGCAAGTCCGAGGCCGAAGCCACTCGCCTTTCCACCACCCAATACTTCAACTACGGGGCTGCACCCGGTCGCAAATTGGTGTCTGACTTCACGCAAGGCGTGGTCACCGACTACCGCAACGAGTTCATTGAATGGGGCAGCACGGCCAAGCCGGCGGCCGGCACCGCCTTTGTCAGCTTGAGTGCGGCGCAGCAAGACGTGGTGGCGCGTTCGCTGGGTTACGAACGCTTCACAGGCCTGCATTTCTTCAAGGCCACAGCGCCACTGGCGCAGACCTGGGTGACGGGCTTTGCCGAAGGCGGCGGCGCTTTTGACCTGAGCACCATGGACTGGGGCGGCGTGCCCGCACCGCAGTCCACGGCCACCTTTGAGCAGCTCACCGTGTCGCAGCGCGCGGTGGTGCTCAAGGCCTTGGGGTACAGCGCGGTGGACCGCCAGGTCTATCTGAACGCGGCCGGCGCCATCAAAGACGGTTTTGTGGAGGGCAGCGGCGCTGGCACCGACTACAACACCACCACCTTCGCCTGGGGCACTGTCACTGCGCCTGCGGCCGGCACCCCTTGGGGTGAGCTGACGCTGGAGCAGCAAAATCAGATCCTCAGCACCTTGGCTTACACGCGCTGGGACGGCTTGGTTTATTACAAGGCCGGTGCGCAACAGCCCTACCGCCTGGGCTTTGTCCAGGGCACGGGCACGGGCACGGACTACAGCAACAGCTCTGTCAGCTGGAACACGCTCACAGGTGGTATTCCTGCGGCTGGCACGGCCTTGTCAGCGATGACGCCCGAGGTCAAAGCCATGGTGCTGGAGCAAGCCGGCCTGGAGGAACACACCGGCACGGTCTACTACAAAGCCACTGCCTCTGCCGGCCAGCAGCTGGTCACAAGCTTTACTGTGAACTACGCCGCCAGCGACGCGCCTGCTGCGCCCACCAAGCGCTGGCTGCTCAGCGACG
>JBIPLT010000231.1:0-5220 GCA_044368255.1 Flavobacteriales bacterium | reverse complement strand
TTTTGGTGGTTTCGTCATAAGCAATTCCATTCAACACATCTGTTTTATGACTCACGGTTGATGGATCAAAAATTCCAGAACAATTAATTCTACCGGTAACTTTTCCCGTTTTTGGATCTATTCGAATTATATCTTGAGATAAATAAATATTCGCCCAAATTTCTCCGTTGATATATTCCAATTCGTTTATCATATAAACCGGACCTATATTGTCGTAAACTTCCATTTCCTTTTTACGTTCGAATGTTTCTTTGTCGAGGAAATAAATTTTGTTAGTTCCATCACTCATCATTAAATGCTGGTCATCGTGAGTCAAGCCCCAACCTTCGGTTGTATAGGTAAATTCACTAATTAACTCAAAAGTTTTTAAATCATAAACAAAACCCTTGTTGCTTTGGTAAGTAATTTGATAAATCTTGTCATCAGAAATGGTTATGCCTTCACCAAAATATTGTGCATCTAATTTTTTAGTTCGGATAACAGCACCTGTTCTTAAATTAACTTGACGCAATTCAGATTTACCATTCAACCCCGTTCCTTCATACAATTCACCATTAACAAATTCTAATCCTTGTGTATAAGCATTGATATCGTGTGGTAATTTATTTCGAACTAAATAAGAAAATCTTGCTGGAACAATATCGGAGGTAATTAAAATGGCTGATGTATTTATTTCAGATTTTCCATCAAAAAATATTTCGGTTGAAATAGAATGTAAACCCATAGACAATCCTGATGTATTCATTTCAAATACAAAATTATTTTGCATTTCTTTTGAATCAAAAATCAATTCATTATCCATTTTGAACTCCACTTTTTCAAATCCATCTGGATTTTGCGCCAGTGAAAGTTCAATTTTAAATGACTCACCAGATACTACTGATTGACCTTGAGCGGGCGTAATGATTGCACCATAATGCTCAGTTTCTCCATCTGGAACTACCTTCTTTTTATCCTCAGATCCACAACCTGCAATAAAAAACATCAATAAAATGTATACTAAAATTCCGTTTCTCATAATGAATTTAACATTTCTACAACTGCCATTCTTTTTCTAGTTGATACGGGAACACTCGTTTTATCCGTCATCACCAAATAACCACCATCGCCCTTAACAAATTCTTTTATAAAATTTACATTCACCAAATGAGATTGATGAACGCGAATAAATTGATGCTCGGACAATAAATCTTCGAAATCCTTCAACGTTTTTGTTACTAATAATTTATTTCCATTACTGAAAAAAAACTGAGTGTAGTTGACATCCGATTCACATCTAACAATATCTGATATATTAACGATATGCAATTTATCGAGTGTATTTAAAGCCAATTTACGAACGGGTTTATTAGCCGATTTAGCATTTTCCATTAATAAATTCAAATTCTCCTTTTGATTTCCTCTTTCTGCTTTTTTTACGGCCAACACTAATTCATCGGGATCAATCGGTTTTAATAAATAATCTACTGCCGAATATTTAAATGCTTTTACAGCATACTCATCACTAGCGGTAGTAAAAATCACCTTGAAAGAAATAGCTCCAATGAGTTCGAGTAAATCAAATCCTGTTCCGTCATTCATTTGAATATCCAGAAATACCAAATCAGGATTTACAGAACGAATTAGTTTTGCACCAGAAACAACACCTTCTGCTTGCCCAATTAATTCAATTTCTGGACAGCAATCCTCAATTTCAGTTACCAAAGCCTTTCGGGCTTCGATAGAATCATCAACTATAATAGCTTTGAGCATGAAACAAATATACTAAAATAGCTTTAATCGGTGCTCTAAAATAAAATTTCTAGCTTTTCGTAAAGGTTTTAGCTTTAAAAGTCCATCGGATAATTCAAGACTTGAGTCGGCAAATATTGTAGGAAAAGATATTCAATTTAGCAAAAAACGGAAAATAGGAATGAGTTTAAATGAAATTATGAGCTTTATGATGGTTGATGATGGCATTTCGAATCCAAAAGAATTAAGCATTCAAAATACGGATGGAACGAAAAAAATCACCTTTTTTCTAATAGAAAACAAGTTGAGTTATTACATTGTGGAAGTATAAGCTTGGTAGAATCATCAAAATTATTTCCATTTTAAGGCTATATTCCTACCTTCGCCATGAAATTTATTTTTATGAGCAAAGAAGAAAAAATCGCTGAATTTAATCCATCCAATGTGGGTGTGCATAATGGGAATCTGTTTGGTTTACCATTTGACGAAGATGAATCAAAAATAATCATCCTTCCAGTTCCTTGGGATGTAACTGTTTCTTATGGTGCAGGAACCTCTTTAGGTCCGCAAGCCATTTTGGATGCCTCCCCTCAATTAGATTTTTATGATACCGATTTACCAGATGCATGGAAAATTGGCTTTCATATGCCCAATGTTTCTGAATCAATAGAACGAAAATCAGCTCAAATGAGACTGATTTCGGCTGCTTATATCAGTTTTTTAGAAATGGGTGGAGATATTTCAGAATCTGAAGAAGATGCTACTATTTTGAAAAAAGTAAATATTGCTTCTGAAGAATTAAATAAATTAGTAGAAGAAAAAATTACAGAAATTTTAAAAAGCAATAAAGTTCCTGCCTTGGTTGGTGGAGATCATAGCACACCACTAGGTTTTTATCGAGCATTAGCAAATAAACACCCTGAATTCGGTATTCTACAAATCGATGCTCATGCTGATTTAAGAAAAGCGTATGAAGGATTTACTTATTCTCATGCTTCTGTTTTTTATAATGCCTTGCAAATTGAACAAGTAAAAAAATTAGTTCAAGTGGGTATTCGTGATATTTGTCAAGAAGAAGTAGATTTTGCCCATTCACAAGGCGAAAGAGTAAAAATATTCTATGATGCACAACTGAAAGAAGAAAATTATTCTGGAAAAACATGGAATCAACAATGTGATGAAATTATTGCTGCTCTACCCCAAAAAGTACATATCAGTTTTGATATCGATGGCTTAGATCCAAAACTTTGTCCAAATACAGGAACGCCAGTACCGGGCGGGTTTGAATTAAATCAAGTGATCTATTTATTTAGAAAATTAGCCGAATCAGGAAAAGAAATTATCAGTTTTGATTTATGTGAAGTGGGCACGAGTGAAGGAGATTGGGATGCCAATGTGGGAGCAAGATTACTATGGAAATTATGTGTTTTCACTGCTAAATCTCAAGGATTAAAACCGTAGTATGAATCGTTTTTCGTTTTTAGTATTTTTATTTTTCATTTGGGGTTGCCGAAATATTACACCCGAAGAAAAAGGAACATTCAAAATCGATTGGAAAAAAGATGGAATAAAAATTGAGAATACTTATGCCCAAGGATTTTCCATTGATAAATTCAAAAATTATTACCGAATTACTGTTTCAGATCCACAGTCGAAAACCATTTACGGAAAATATGTTTTATACCGAGAAGAAGATGAAAAACCCGTTTTATCAGAGGGAGAAACAGGAATTCTATATCCCATAAAAACAATCGCGAGTGTTTCCACTACTCATCTTCCATTTATAAAATTATTGGATGAGAAAAATTCCTTAGTTGGATACGCTGGACAAAAATTCGTAATCGACCCCGAATTTGTTTCATTTTTCAAGGAAAAAAATACCATTGAATTAGGATCAGATAACCAATTGAATCATGAAAAAGTAATTGAATTAAATCCGAGCACATTGATGGTTTATCCATTTGAAAATTTAAATTTCAAAAAAATGGAAGATGCTGGAATTCCTGTTTTCTATAATACCGAATATTTGGAATTACATCCCTTAGGAAAAGCTGAGTGGATAAAAGTTTTTGGATTACTGTATGGCGAAACAAAGTATAAGAAATCTATAGAAACTTATAGCGCAATTGAAGAAAGATATCTGTTTATAAAAAGTATGGCGGATACCATTAATATTCGCCCTGAAGTTTTTACTGGAACTATTCAATCGGGAACTTGGTATGTTCCGGGTGGAAAAAGTTTTCAGGCGGTATTTCTAAAAGATGCTGGATCAAAATATATTTGGGAAAATGATCAACAAAATAATTCATTGGCATTATCTCCAGAAATAGTTATTGAAAAATGTTTAGATGCCCATTTTTGGGTATTGGTTGCCTCTTGTGGGCCACAATTTTCATTGGAAGAACTAAAAAATGAAAATGATATTTATGATGATTTTTCAGCTTTCAAAAACAGAAATGTTTTGTTTTGCAATTCTAATCTTTCTGATTATTTCGGAATGGGCGTAGCAGAACCTGATAAAATTCTTTCTGATTTAGTTTATTATTTTCATCCCGAAATATTGAAAAATTATACTCCTCAATATTTCCAAAAATTGAAATGACAGAAAATAAAAAATATCATTCTCGATTATGGATTTTATTAATCCTCGCATTTTTATTACCAATTTTTATTCTTTTAGATTTAACCATGGGCTCGGTGAAAATTCCATTTGGAGAGTCAATGAACATCCTTTTGGGAGGAGAAACCGAAAAAAAAGGATGGGAAATTATTATTTGGGAAAGTCGTTTTCCACATTCCATTACGGCTATTTTTTCGGGAGCCGCTTTAGCCGTTAGCGGATTATTTTTACAAACACTTTTTCGAAATCCATTGGCAGGTCCATCCGTTTTAGGAATTTCTTCGGGCGCAAGTTTAGGTGTTGCCCTTTTATTTATGGGAAGTTCAGCCATCGGTTTTAATTTACAAAACCTCAGCGGAGGAACTTATCATGCGCTAATTATTCCATCAGCATTAGCGGGTGCATTATCTGTTACGCTTCTAATTGTAATCATATCTCGAAGAATTCAAGATATGGTGACCATTCTCATTGCAGGAATGATGATTGGCTATTTAATTTCTGCTATTATTTCGGTTCTTGTTCAACGCGCATCACAAGGTAGTTTACAACAATTTTCACTCTGGGGATTGGGTTCTTTTGATGGCGTGAGTTATGATGATGTGTTTTTTTATTCGGGAATTATTTCGATCATTTTAATTTCTGCTTTTTTATTTATCAAACCGCTGAATCTTTTATTATTGGGAGATTTGCAAGCGCAAACTTTGGGATTAAATACTAAAACCACTCGGGTTTACATTATTCTTATTTCTTCCATTCTTGCAGCAATTGTCACTGCCTATTGCGGGCCAATCGCTTTTATTGGAATAACTGTTCCACATATTTTGAGAATGATTTTAAAAACATCCGATCATCGTTATTTAATTCCAGGT
>JBIPLT010000230.1:0-5224 GCA_044368255.1 Flavobacteriales bacterium | reverse complement strand
AGTTTTAAAGATGTGGCAATGGCTACATTTTTAACCTCTTTTACTACTGCAGTAGGTTTTATTACTTTAATGTTTGTGCCTATAGAACCTGTTCGAGAATTTGGATTATATACTTCCATTGGAATTACTTTTGCCTATGTACTTTCCTTTACATTATTACCGGCTATTTTAATTTTGATGCCGGCTCCAAAAATTTCACTGAAAAAAGAAGAAGACACCATTTGGCCAAAATTCTTATCTAATTTATACCTCTGGTTAATTAGAAACAGAAAAAGAGTGATGATTAGTTTTTCTGCTACCATTATTTTTTCAGGTGTTGCTTGTACCCAATTAAGTTTTAATAATTATTTGGTGGAGGATTTAAAAGAATCTGACCCAATGAAACAAAATTTTTATTTTTTCGAGAAAAATTTTGCAGGAGTACGTCCTTTTGAATTAGGTTTAGAACTAAAAGATAAAACAAAATCTGGTTTAAGTTTAGAAGTGTTAAAAGAAATCGAAAAAATTGAAAATTACCTCGAGAAGGAATATGGAACCGGATTTGTTTTATCGCCCCTTACCATCATAAAAAATCTGAATAAGGCGATGCATACTGGTGCTGAAGAATATTACAAACTTCCTGAAAACGAAAAAGAACTATCAAAACTAATTAAAAAAATAAAAAAATATGATTCTAAAAAAATCATGGGCACTGTTATTACTTCCGATAATCAAACTATTCGAATTAGTGGAAAGACAGCTGATTTAGGAAGTGCTATTTTTCGAGAAAAAAACAAAGAATTAGATGAATTTATGGCTAAAGACAATCGTGCTGAATTATTTGAATATAAATTAACCGGAACAGCTGTACTCATTGATAAAAACAATGTTTACCTCGCATCTAATCTCATTTATGGTTTATTAATTTCTGCACTTATTATTTCATTAATTACTGCTCTAATGTTCAATTTCTCTCTGAAAATGGTCATTATTTCACTATTACCAAACATACTTCCTATTTTTTTCATTGGCGCAATTATGGCTGCGGCAGGAATTAATTTAAAAGTATCCACATCCATGATTTTTTCCATCTCATTTGGAATTGCAGTAGACGACACGATACATTTTCTCAGCAGATTAAGAATTGAACTATCCAAAGGAAAATCGTTAATGTATGCCATGAAACGAACCTATCTTTCCACCGGAAAGGCAATTATTTTAACGACTATCATACTTTCGGGTGGATTTATGACATTAATATTCTCTAGCTTCTTAGGAACTTTTTATGTTGGATTTTTAATTGGATTAACCTTGATTTTCGCAGTGATTTGCGATATGCTTTATTTACCCGTTTTACTTTGGTTTTTTAAAGCCAAAAAAGTTAAAAATGCCTCCTGAAATTACTAGATTTTAAAGGATAAGATTAGAATAAGAATTCTAAAATCAATTCTTTACCAATGTGCCGTTGTCAAATTTTTCTTCTTTAATAAGAGAACCAGATTCACTGTAGTATTTCCAAATTCCAACATTGATATAATCACCTAATTCTTCATTATACATTTTTGAACCATCCATGCTTAATTGACCTGAAGCAAAATATTCTTTGAAAGAATAAACCAATTTTTTCTTATCCGATAATTCAAGTGCTTTTCTAGGTTTTCCATCTGAATAAAATGTTCTTAAAAAAACATGGTAAGTACAAGATTTTGTTTTTTCTTCTGTCATTTCTATTTGGCCATTCTCATAATAATCTGTCCACTCTTGTGGCTCACCTTCATTATACTTTATTTGAGACTTCAACTGACCATTTTCAAAAAATATTTTGGCTTGGCTTCTATATAAGTCTAGAGATCTAAAATCTCTTTCTACATTTCCATTTGGAAAATAGTTTTTATACGATTTCAATTGCCCATCGGTATAAAAACCTGCATGTAATAATTCTCCAGTCACATAAAAATCTTTCACTTGATTTTGACAGGCATAAGTTCCACACATTCTAATGGAATCTCCGCTCAACATACTATTAAATGGTTCATAATGTTGAATTCCATAAACAGTATCAATAATTGAACGATCAAATTTCACACTATGCGGCATTTGTTTTTCATAATCAACTTGAGAAAAAGCCCAATTGAAAGAAAGAGTCAAAAATGGTATCAGTATTAGTTTATTCATTGGCTGTGAAGTTAAAACTTTTTTTTTATTCCATCATCTAAATTCGACTAATACCAAAACTATGCCTATTTTTATATTAGAATCAAGGCTAAGATTATTATGGCAATAAATCAAGACATTAGAGTTTCATCAACATTACCAGGTGAATTTTATAATTCTGCAACAAAACTTCAAGAATCAAAACTTCAAATTTTTGAAAAAAGCTGGCAAATAATTTGTGATAATGAGACCATTAAAACTTCATATTCAGCATTTCCATTTGATTTTATGGAAGGATTTATTACTGAACCCCTTCTTTTAGTAAGAGATAAAAATGATGAAATATTTTGTCTTTCAAATGTTTGCACACATCGAGGCGCTATATTAATTGATCATCCCTGCCAACTTTCAGGAAATATAACTTGCCCCTACCATGGAAGACGATTCGATATGAAGGGCAAATTCAAATCAATGCCAGAAACGCATGAAATGGAAAACTTTCCTACACAAAAAGACGATTTACATATTTTAAATATAAAAAAATGGAAACAGTTTTTATTTACATCATTGGAACCAACTTTTGAATTTGAAAAATTAATAAAAGAAATGAATGAAAGAATCGGATGGATGCCCATTGAAAATTTCATTTATTCAGAATCACGTTCGCAAGAATATTTAGTAAAAGCAAATTGGGCTTTATATATTGATAATTATTTAGAAGGTTTTCATATTCCATTTATACATCCTGATTTATCCAAATCTTTAGATTATTCGGCCTATTCAAGTGAAATATATCCCTATTCTAATTTGCAAATTGGTATTGGTAAAAGTGGAGATATTTGTTTCGAAATACCAAAAACTTCTAAAGATTATGGTAAAAATATAGCTGCCTATTATTTTTGGTTATTTCCAAATATGATGTTCAATTTTTATCCTTGGGGATTATCATTGAATATTATTCGTCCGATAAAACACAATCTTACCAAAGTGATTTTTAAAAGTTATATTTGGGATGAAAGTAAAATTGATTTAGGAGCAGGAGCGTTATTAGATCGTGTAGAAAGAGAAGACGAAGCAATCGTTGAAAAAGTTCAAAAAGGAACAGCTTCAAAATTTTATTCAGCAGGCAGATTTTCACCAAAAATGGAAAAAGGCGTTCATCATTTTCATTTATTAATTTCTGATTTTCTAAAAAATGGATAATTTAATTGCCTTATTAAATAAACTACCTAACCCTGTTTTATATGAAACAGGAGGAAATAAAGAATTTACAAGTCCAAATATTTTTGAACTAGCTGGATATTACGCTGAGGAATTAAGACTGAACCGCGATTTGTTTCCTGGCCTAATCCATCCAGAAGATTATATTGAAACCAATTTTAAAATAAAAAATTGGCATAAATTTAATGAGCCCGGTCTTTTAACTATTCAATTTCGCTTTCAATCCTCCAACGGCACTCAGTTATGGATTGAAGACCATTTAATTGGTTTAAATATTGAAGGTGTAAAATATATGAGAGGATTGATGATCAATATTTCAGACCAAAAAATTAAAGAAACACAATTATTACAATTAAGAACTGAGTGGAGAGAAAAAGAAATGAAAGACGAAAAAGAGAGAGAAATTGTATTTTTAGATATACAACGTCAACTAGACGAATTATCCCATCATGCAAAAAACAGAAAAGAAAAAGCTAATGAAATTCTCAATTACGCTAGAGAACACCAAATTTCATTTGAAAGTTTAAAATAATAATTATCGCCAACTTATTTTTTTTATAATCACTGCCTCAGGACTTGAATCACTTTCTATTCGATAAACAGGGTAAAGATTATGCGTTTTTTCTTTGTATTTTGATTCATTATAAATAAACAATAATTGCGCAAATGCATCTTCTGAAAATTTAATATCCCCTTTTTTCTTTTCTTCAAATTTATTTTTAAGTTCTACATTTTCATTTAACAATTGAAACGCTATATCTTCAAATACATAATCAGAAAACCATTCCTTTTGTTGAAGAATTTCATCGAAAAAATTCCATGCAAAAAACGAATCCATAGAATTAGGCTCCAAAGTTTCTACCACATATTTATCCGTATTTTTCCCTGTAAAAACAATATAATCGCCTCGATAAACTTTCATATTCAATTTTCTTGTGCTATTTTTTATTTTAGTATGTAAATAGTGACCTTCATAGGGTTTTTTGGTTGTTTCAAATTCTTCAATAAAATATACATAAGCTTCAAGCGTAGTGTCGGTTTTTACTTGATATAATTCAACATCATTTAATGCTAATCTCTCCACAACTTCCTTCCATGCCTGCGGAATAATGTAACAAAAAGGTTTTACAGTTGTAATTTCAGATTTATACTGTCTGAAATATTTTATTTTTTTAGTGAATGGTTTTGTTTGATCATAAAATAATCTATCTAATCCTGTAACCTCACTTTTTTGATAAACGCCTTCATAACCTTTAAAATCTATTATTTGAAACGAAGAGGTATCTAAAGAATAATTATACTCCAATCTACCTCCCCATTTAGCTGTATTTTTTTCTGCATCTTTTTTAGATTTCAAAATTTCGCCTTTATTTTCTATGATTACCGATTTCATTCCTCTAAAAAATTCTAGCGTTGCTTTTACTCTTTGTGGGAATGGTTTTAACATGTGCGTTTCAGTGGTAAATCCTAATACATCAAACAAAGAAGCGTAACCAGTAGCAAATCTTGGCGTTTCTAAAAAATCAGCAATACCACTCTCGGGTTTTTCTCCTATGGTGTTCACATAAGGACTCATTTCAAATTTCATTTTCTTCATGTGTTTATGAAGCGCTGGTTCAATTTTATCAACGGCCAATTGTTTTAAATTTGCATCCAACTTGCAAATTTGAGAAGTAATAAAAGTCATCGTGTATTGATAATCGGCACCATTTGAAACATGTGTATCAATTAATAAATGTGGATGGAATGAATGGAAAATTTTCGCAAATGATCTTGCATTTTCTGAATCCATTTTTATAAAATCTCTATTCAAATCAAGATTGCGAGCATTCCCTCTAAATCCATATTCTTCGGGGCCATCTTGATTGGC
>JBIPLT010000229.1:0-5243 GCA_044368255.1 Flavobacteriales bacterium | reverse complement strand
ATGAAAGAATTGGCGATTGAAATAATTAAAAGAAAATTAAAAGTTACTTGGTGGACGAATATCCGTTTTGAAAAAAGTTTTACGATTGATCTTTGTCGTTTATTAAAAGCTTCGGGTTGCATTGCGGTTTCTGGCGGTTTAGAAGTGGCTTCAGATCGTTTACTCGCCTTGATTGAAAAAGGTGTCACCGTTGAACAAGTAGCACGCGTAACAGCCGATTTTACGGATGCTGGAATTTTAGTCCATGCTTATTTGATGTATGGTTATCCTACACAAACCATTCAAGAAACCATCGATTCATTAGAAATGGTTCGTCAATTATTTGAAGCCGATATTATTCAATCGGGATTTTGGCATCGCTTTGCATTGACGGTTCATAGTCCGATTGCAATGAATCCTGAAAAATTTGGAATAGAAATAACAACTATAGAAAAAGGAAGTTTTGCTAATAATGATTTAGAGTATATCGATAAAACAGGTTGTGATCATTCTATGTTTTCGGAAGGATTGAGAAAATCATTATTTAATTATATGCACGGAGTAGGTTTTGAAATTCCTTTGCAAGATTGGTTTGAAAGGAAAATTCCGAAATCAAAAATTGATAAAGATTTTATAGATGATTCGATTAATCAAATGCGATTATTAGATCCGAAAGATCATCAAAGAGTGATTTGGTTGGGGGATTTTCCACAAACGGTTCCCGTAAAAAAGAAAACAGAATTCAAAGTAAAAGGATATAAAGGCGAACCCCTGTTAATGAATGCGGAATATGCCGATTGGTTTATGTCGCAGATTAAAAACATTTCGATTACCAATGAAAAAGTAGTTACTTACAAAGAGTGGGCGGATACTTTTAGAGAGCGATTTGATCATCCGTTTGCCATGTTTTATATGTCGGGTGATGCAGAGAATTTAATGAAGGTTGGTTTAGTGGTGGTTTGATCGCTGAGGAGATTGAATAAATTAAAAAATAAATGAAGAAATTTTCAATAGTATTGTTTTTATTTTTTGCATTGACTACTATTTATACTCAAACAAATAGATCAATAACGAAATGGAATCTTCAAACCTTTTATACGATTCCCAAATTGTCCATTCGTGCATTGTATGTAGTAAGTGATAACGAAGTATGGTTTGCTGCCAATCATGGTTGTTGGGGATATACTAAAGATGGAGGAGTAACTTGGAAAATAGACTCTATTCAAGTTGATGGTCTATTTCCTGAATTTAGAGGAATTGCTGTTTTAAATGACTCTACTGTTTTATTAATGGGAATTGCTTCTCCGGGATTTATTTTCAAAACCACCAATAAAGGAAAAACGTGGAAAATTGTTTTTCGAAATAATCAAAAAGAAATATTTTTTGATAGCATGATTTTTAAAGATAAAAAAAATGGAATGGTCATTGCAGATCCGATCCACCAAGAAGTTCTTATTCTTAAAACGAAGGATGGTGGCGACACATGGCAATTAGATTCGAATGAAGTGGCTCCAATTTTTGACACTAACACGGCCTTTTTTGCTTCTAGTAATACGAATATCGAATGGAAGAAGAATCATATTTGGCTCGTAACAGGTGGCGGAAATTCGGATGTTTGGCTCAATGAAAACAAAGCTTATACTTTTGATCGATATGAAACTGGTTTTCCAGAAGGTGAAACCATGACAGGCATTTATTCCATGGATTTTTGGGATTCAAAATTAGGAGTAATTGCTGGAGGAAATTATGACAAAGCCGATACTTCGATAACTATTTTAGCAATGACCAAAGATTCAGGAAAACATTGGGAAGAAATAAAAATAGATCAACCCATGTTTGGCTCTTGTGTTCAGTTTTTAAATAAAAATGAACTATTTGTAACAGGCAAACCGGGCACTTTTCATTATGATTTAAAGAAGAAGAAAATACTATATATCATAGACAGTGAAAACAAAAATATTGGTTTTCACACCTTAAGAATTTCTCCCTCTAAAAAAGTAGTTTGGTTAGCAGGAGGTGATGGAAAGATTGGTAAAATAGATTTAAATAAAAATGTAAAATGAATTTTTCTATTCAACCTGCTTTGGTCCACCAAATTCCAATTGCACTCGATTTATTAAAAACGGCTGCTCAAAATCTTCATTCGAGAAAAATAAATCAATGGTCGTATTGGTTGAATCCACCCCAAGAGAAAATGGATTGGGTGAAAGAAGGTTTTCAAAATAAAGAATTTTATTTTATTTATGTAGATACTCATTTGGCAGGAATGTTTCGCCTTTTAGAGAATGATGAACTCTATTGGGGAAAACAACAAGAAAAAGCTCGATATATTCATTCTTTAGTGATAAAAAAAGAATTTTCTGGTATGCAAATCGGAAAAAAAGTGATTGAACAAGTGAAAAATGAAATGAAACAAAACCAAATTTTTATCCTCCGTTTGGATTGTGATTCCACTAATAACGAACTATGTTCCTATTACGAAAAACAAGGATTTATAAAAGTAGGCGAGAAGGAAATGCCACTTTCGGTGAATAATTTGTATGAGAAGAAAATTTAATCTTTCCTTTTAGAATAATTGTATACCTTGGTAAAAAAATAATTAATTATGAAAAAATTCATTCAGATTGCAACGGTTGCTTCTCTATTCTCATTGATAGCTTGCGCTGGAAATGATAAATCAGAATCATCGGATAAAAATAATTCAAAAGATGAAATAGATTCAACAGAAATTTCGGCAGAAGAATCAAATGAGAAAGATAGTCCTAAGAAAAAACTTCTAATTTCTATGATTGGAAAACATAAACTGAATTCTATTTCTGGTTTAGTAGGAATGAATGGCATGTTTGATTTTTTTGTTGAAAATGGTATTTGGAAAGGACAAGGTTCTGCCAACGAAGGAGGAGAGCGCGAAGGTTATGATTTAGAAATTGCGGATACGGAATTAAAAAAATTAAATTCGATGTGTATTGTAGTTTCAGATGATTTAACGGTTACATTAGAGAGTAATGGAAAAATATTATGTAAAATTCCTTTTCATGAAAAATTGAAAGAGTTGAAAATAGATCCAGCAAGTGCTCATCTTGAATTTGATGAAGTAATACCAAAAATAACAGCAGATAATTATTTAGTTAATGGTTGGTATTATTTATTGATGCGAGATGATTTATCAGAGGATAAAATGAAAGAAATTGATATTCCACAATCTTTTACACCTGATTTTATCAGCATTATACTTTCTGAAGATTTAAAGGAATTTAATGTTGAAATTAAAGCAAATGTTTGTTGTGATCAAGCAACTTATGTTTTTAAGAAGTGATAATTATATCAGTACTAGCTCAACAGTCAGTTAGAACTATTAGATTGAACGGCAATACCTAAAACGACAGAGTAAGTAATTTAGTTTAAATTTTATCGTTTAATATGCATGTTCTATAAATACATTTAAACATAATGTCTGAGTGGACTAAATTTTTTTAAATCTTTTAAAAATTAAAAACTTGAAATTCCTTTTAAAATTGGTTCTCCTCTTTTAGCAGTTAATATCAATGAAATTTCAAAAGCACCGCGACTTCTCGTGTAAGATTTGAGTGGAGAAACGTTAATATCATAACTCAATCGTAATATCTGATTGGCTTTATTGATTCCAGCATGAATAATTACCGCATCTTTATTTCTATATGAAGCTCCAAAAATTCCACGGTAAGTCACATTTGTTTTCGAAGAAAAATTATATCCAGCAAGTACTCCGAAATTCAAATCTGTGGCCTGTGCACAGGTATCCAAATTTGATGGTAGAAAACTACTTGAAGTTAAGTTGATATTGAAATTTTTACTAGGAGCAAAAACCAACCCATTGTATCCAGTGACGGCAATGGCTACGGTTCCTGGAAGATTAACTGTAGCATTACAATCTCTATATAATTTAAGTGTCACTGTATAGCTCAAACCTCCGTTGTGAACGTAAGTCAAAACACCTCCAACGATATGTGTAGATTTTACTTGATTTACAGCAGAAACCAAGAACATCACGAAGATGAATAAGATTTTTTTAAATAAATCTTTTGTGTAGAATTTTCCCATAGTTGACTAAATAATTAAATAATTTAGGAATTGTTATGCTTGCCTATCACTTACTTTAGGCCAATAATCATAAATAATGTATGAAATAGACGAAAATGACTTTAAAAAATATTGATTTTTATTTCTTTTATGCAAAACTAATTAATCAAAAAACAGAATATTACTTGATTGAACTTTTACACTTTTTTAATTATGGCTAAATATATTTCTGAATCATCAATTTTACAAATAAAAAACACGCAATTACGGTATCACTTTTTCCATCCAATCAATAGTGCAGGCTGCAAAATATCCCAATGCACCATTATTTAAATTCGTAGGAGGGTTGGCAGGAGCCGTATCAAATGGCCCTCCGGTGTTTTGTGCTTGCGTAGAAAGAGTAAATAAAAATTTATAATAGCCTCTGTCTATACTTTGTATTTCTACTCTTGCAGTGTCACCACTTTGATAGTTATACGGAACTTGAGCAATGATATAATTTCCATTCACAAAAATATCATCAGAAATAAAATATTTAAATGGATCTGTTTGTAAAGTATCGTTTTTATAAAACTGGAATCGAACAAAATCTACCGTGGAAGCATTTTCTTGACCATTTAAAATAACATTATATCCTGCTTCAGAAAACGCACTGGCTTCTTGATAAATAACTGATACGGAATCCACATTCATTTTATAATCGGGAACTCGAGATTCTGCTTCATAAATAGTTCCATTATGAATCACTTTTAAAAAGTAGGTATGTCCTTGTTGAGTTTGTCGATTTCCATTACTTAAATAAAAACCATCTCCATTATAGGTCAACGTATCTATATTACCCATATCATCACTAATATAAACTAGCGCATTATCTATTGGAGGATTAGAATCATTGAAATAAGGCGCTGTTAAAGTCAAACGAACTTTATAGGGTTGCAATTGATCTGAGATGATACTCTCCACTACCACCTTTGCATCTGAATCGGCAAGTTCTATGGTAACTACTTTTGTACAAGAAGAAAAAAATATCACTCCCAAGGCTACTATTATTCTATTTTTCATATTCATTTTATTAGACGCGATGCATCGCGTTTTTATTAAGTTTATTTATCGAGACGCGATGCATCACGTCTTTAGTTCAATTTCGTTTAAAACTTAAAATTCCAAGTAATGGATGGAATTATTTTAAATAAAGTAGTTTGCAC
>JBIPLT010000228.1:0-5250 GCA_044368255.1 Flavobacteriales bacterium | reverse complement strand
TTAAAACCAGGAGGAACAATCATTGAAGGTACCAGTGGAAATACCGGAATGGGATTAGCCATGGCGGCCATCATCAAAGGATATAAATGTATTTTTACTACTACCGATAAACAATCCAAAGAAAAAGTGGATGCCTTGCGTGCTTTTGGTGCAGAAGTAATTGTTTGCCCTACGAATGTAGATCCAGAAGATCCTCGCTCTTATTATTCGGTTTCTTCTCGATTGGTAAACGAAGTTCCTAATTCATGGAAAGCAAATCAATATGATAATCCTTCTAATGCAACTGCGCATTATGAAACCACAGGCCCAGAAATTTGGGATCAAACAGATGGAAAAATAACCCATTTAATAGTTGGTGTGGGAACAGGTGGAACCATTAGTGGAACTGGAAAATATTTGAAAGAAAAAAATCCAAAAATTCAGGTTTTAGGAATAGATACGTATGGCTCTATTTTCAAAAAATTAAAGGAAACTGGAATATTAGATAAGAATGAAATTTATCCTTACATCACAGAAGGAATCGGAGAAGATTTTTTACCGGAGAATGTAAATATCGATTTGATTGATCATTTTGAAAAGGTAACCGATAAAGATGCCGCCATCATGACTCGTGAAATCACCAAGAAAGAAGGAATTTTCGTTGGTAATTCGGCAGGATCAGCAGTGGCTGGATTAATTCAAATGAAAGATCGTTTCAAAAAAGGCGATGTGGTCGTTTTGATTTTTCATGATCATGGCTCTCGTTATTTAGGAAAAATGTTCAATGATGATTGGATGCGTGAGAGAGGATTTTTGGATAAGAAAAATCCAAAGGCAATGGATTTGGTGCGTGGTCATTCGGATAAAAAATTAGTAACAGTGGATGTAAAAGATAAAGTTTCGGATGCTGTTTCTTTAATGACGAAATACGATATTTCACAAGTTCCAGTAACGAGTAAAGATGAATTCAAAGGATCGTTGAGTGATCATTATTTATTCAAGCGCATTATGGATGAACCAGAATTAAAAAATAAGACCGTAGAAGACGTGATGCAACCCGCATTTCCATTTGTAGATATGTATGCGTCTATGGAAGACATCACCAAATTAATCAATAGAGAAAATAATGCGGTTTTAGTGCGCGATCATTTGAGTACAGTGCATATTATAACGAAGCAAGATATTATTGCGGGGATTAATTAGCGAATTAGCCAATAAGCGAATTAGCTAATGGAAGAAAACGGATTATTGGATTAGTGAAATGATGGATCCGAGGGAATGTCCCCCTCTGGAGGGGGTAGGGGGAGGAATGAGAAACTTCTTACCCAATTATCCTCAAAATATTCGTTTTAATTTCCTGTATAATTTTTTTGTTTTTATAATTTGATTTGAAATTTATCAATTACAATTTTAGATAATTTTCGGCATCCTCCCCCTGCCCCCTCCAGCGGGGGATATCGTCTTCGAAATAAACTTTGTGTAAACTTATTTACTTCCCAATTTGAACTTCCGACTTCCGAAATGATTAACCTTCTAATGAGCATAGCTAATAATTCTTACTTCGCCAAATCACCAAATCGACAAATGAATTTTATTTCTTCTTTTTCATCTGATCGGCTCTCTGCTTTTGCATTTCTTCTAACTTCATTTGCCATTTGGATTTTTTCGAAGCTTTAGGCTTGAGTTTATTCGCCTCAATTTGCATACGTAATTTACCTTCATCAATGAAATATTTCTTGATTCCCCACATGATTAACATGGAAAGCAAGTTGCTGATGAGGTAATAATACGATAGACCAGCGGCCATATTATTGAAGAAGAAAATCATCATTACAGGAAAGAAGTACATCATGAATTTCATACCCGGCATGGAGTTGTCCATTTGTCCGCTATTCATTCTTGTGATTAGAATAGTAGATGCGGCCATCAAAAGCGTAAAAAGTGAAACGTGATCACCATAAAACGGAATGGCGAATCCTAATTGAGCTATCGAATCATAAGCTGATAAGTCATCTGCCCACATAAATGTTTGTTGGCGTAATTCAATCGCAGATGGAAAGAAACGGAATACAGCAATTAAAACGGGCATTTGAATTAACATCGGAATACATCCAGCCATAGGATTTACTCCTGAGCTTCGATACAATGCCATTGTTGCCTGTTGTTTTTTCATTGGATCTTCATCCTTGAATTTCTTGGTGATTTCTTCAATCTCGGGTTTTAAAACACGCATCTTAGCACTGCTCTTATAATTCTTATAAGTTAGTGGCATGATGAGGATTTTTACAATTATGGTCAATAAAAGAATGATTAACCAATATGAAATATTCATTCCATCTAGGAAATTGAAAATGGGAATCACTAAATACATATTTACCCAACCAAAAATTCCCCAACCAATGTTTACGATTTTTTCCATTCCATTATCAAATAGAACTAATTCATTGTAGTCATTTGGGCCGAAATAAAATTGGTAACTCACATTTAGTTTATTGGTAGCACCATCAGAAATGTTCAAATGCGCTTCGTAGTCTTTAATGTATTTGTTAGAAGAAAGCGTAGTAACCCCTATGGCAGAACCTTCTGGATTAATTCCTTCTTCCGACATCAATACAACCGAAAAATAACTTTGTTTGAAAGCTATCCATTGCGTGGGCGCTTCCAATTGTAATTCTTCACTTGCTGTTTCACTTAAATAATCACGTGTTTCATCTTTGTATTTATAGAATACAGAAGAAACCATTCTCTCGGTATCAATTAATTTTTCTGTCGCTAATAATCTCGCTTGCCAATTGAATTCAATACTTTCTGTTACACCTTCGCTCGCTAAACCAATCACATGAATATCAAAATTGGAAACATAAGAATCATTAGAAAGAGAATAAACGAATTCAATGTATTTTTTTGGATTAGATGTCTTGGCTTTCATCACCAACATTTTATTTCCGTCCTTTTCGGTCATTGAAGGCTCGAAGTACAATGATTTTGATTCAAGAGGAATATCATTAACAAAAAAAGATAATCCCATCTCACTCGAATCGCTATCAAATAACATTAAGGCGCGATCATTACCTCCGTTATAGTCTTTATAGGTTTTGAAATCTTTTAATTCAGCAGAAACAATTGATCCTCCTTTGGTGGATAACGTTAATCGGATTTTATCGTTTTCTAAAATAATTAATTCTTTTTTACCAGTTGCAGAAGGAGCGAAGATGTCGAATTTCTTTTCGCACTTTTCTTTAATTCTTGCTTTCTGGATGGAGTCGGTTTTCGCAGAGTCAATAACGGGTAACAATTCAGCATTCTCAACCAAATTAGTGTCAACTGATTTTACAGAATTCGTATCAACTACCTCAGCTGTTTTTTTCTTGTCAGCTTTTTTCTGTTTCTCTTCAATTTCTTTTTTCTGAATATTGCGAAGACTATCTTCTTTTTGTTGCTGAGCTTTCATTTCTGCTTCAGTAGGTGCATTCAGAATTGAAAACACTACCAAAATGACAGCGATTAAGACTAAACCTATGACGGAATTACGATCCATTTTTTTAATTTTTTAGAGGGGCAAAGATAGAGTTATTTATGATTTATCGATTTGGAGATTTAATGATTTAAGAGGAAAAATGAAGATTTTTCTACTTATGAGGACGAATTTCCTAATGATTTATTTTAAAACGGAAAGTATTCATCCTTCGATACATCTTTCGAAGACTCAAGATTACTCAGGATGACAGAGGAAAATACTCTCGGTCACCCTGAGTAGCGAAGTATGAGCGTATCGAAGGGTTAAACTAACTCCGGAACTGAAATGGCTGCCTTTACAAAAGCAGTAAACAACGGATGAGGATTGGCTACTGTGCTCTTATATTCGGGGTGAAATTGAACGCCAACGAACCAAGGATGCTCACGTAATTCCATAATTTCAACTAAACCACCAATAGGATTGATTCCACTGGCTACCATTCCGGCTTGTTCGAATTGCTCGAGATATTCATTATTGAATTCGTATCTATGGCGATGACGTTCTGAAATTTCTTCTTTCTTATAAACGTTTATTACTTTACTGTCCTTTGATAATACGCAAGGATATGCACCTAGACGCATAGATCCACCTTTTTCTGTAATATTCTTTTGGGTTTGCATTAAGTGAATAACTGGATATTTTGTATCCATATCAATTTCGGTGGTATTGGCACCTTTCATTCCTAATACATTTCTGGCAAATTCAATCACGGCACATTGCATTCCTAAACAAATTCCGAAAAAAGGAATATTATGTTCTCGAGCATATTTTATCGCAGTAATTTTTCCTTCAATTCCCCTTGATCCAAATCCTGGAGCAACCAAAACGCCACGCAGACCGTGCATTTTTTCGCCTACATTTTCTTCTGTAATATTTTCACTGTGCAACCAAACAATTTCTACTTTGCATTCATTAGCAACGCCTGAATGAATGAACGATTCTACAATGGATTTATAAGAATCTTTTAACTCGATATATTTTCCAATTAAACCAATACGAACACGTTTGATCGGATTTTTTAAGGTAAATAAAAACTGTTTCCAATTAATTAGTTCTGGTTCGTTTTTTAGCGGGAGATTTAATTTATTTAAAACTACTTTATCTAATTCTTCGGCCAACATTAACATCGGCACATCATAAATACTTGCCGCGTCAATGGATTCGATTACCGCTTTTGGATTTACATTACAAAACTTAGCCACTTTTTCTTTGATTTCTTTATTCAAGTGATGTTCTGTACGACAAACTAAAATATCGGGTTGAATTCCTAATTCTAATAATTGTTTAACTGAATGTTGAGTAGGTTTTGTTTTTAATTCTCCAGAAGCTGATAAGAAAGGAATTAGAGTTAAATGGATGACTAAACAATCATTGGGATATTCCCATTTCATTTGACGAACAGCTTCTACATAAGGTAATGATTCAATGTCACCCACTGTTCCACCAATTTCTGTGATAACAAATTCAAATACTCCTTTATTTCCTAAAATCTGAATTCTGTTTTTAATCTCATCGGTGATATGAGGAATGATTTGAACTGTTTTTCCTAAATATTCGCCCTTACGTTCTTTTTCAATAACGCTTTGGTAAATTTTTCCTGTAGTAACGTTATTGGCTTGTGAAGTAGGAACATTTAAAAATCGTTCATAGTGACCAAGGTCAAGATCGGTTTCAGCACCGTCTTCGGTAACGAAACATTCACCATGTTCATAGGGATTTAAAGTACCTGGATCTACGTTAATGTATGGGTCAAA
>JBIPLT010000227.1:0-5279 GCA_044368255.1 Flavobacteriales bacterium | reverse complement strand
AAAAGTAAATTTTTTTCATAATTAAATTAGTTTTATAATTAAATAAAATATAAAAAAGCTAAAATCCTTCATCTTTAAAAAAAATGAAGGAGCACGTTTAATTTTTACGACTAAAAAGCGAGCCGATATTCATTAGTTTTTTAAAGAAATCAAAATATAAAGTGATACCTAATAGCAGTGTCATTCCCCAAATTACCATTGCATTTGCCCAGAATGTATCTATGTAAACTCCAAATAATTTTTTACGTGGGGCATAGAAGTGAGCTCCGAAGAAACCTTTATCATAAGGATCTAAATAAATAGGATCTTCTTTTTGAATGATGCGATTATTTTCGATAACAAGTGGTCCAGATAAATCTGTTTTATTGGTAACAAATTTTTCAAGACTTTCATTGGTATATTCAAATTTCATCTTTAAATAATTCGCTTTACCTGCAGAATCAGGTTGGAATTCTAATTCTTGAGCCTTTAAGATTTTTTCATTTTTCTTAACGAAAGATTTATAATGCTTTTCTAATTTAGCAAGATAAATGGTCAGTTTTTCATTTGTACTGATATCATTTTTTGTTTTTACTGCATTAAAATTTTCTCTATTCAATTCATCTAGCCCATCAAATTTGATGGCGGTAATGAAATTCATTTCACGCTCAACTTCGTTATAAAGAATTTCAAAACTCACATCCACCAACGAATCTTTCGATTTATCATTGAGATTGTTATTGATGATTTGAATATGTTTAGTTAATTCTTTAATCCAAAGGTCTTTTTTCCAATTTGCAAACGAAACGTTTTTACGATATTCATATTCGCGGCTTTCAAAAGCATTGTCTTTGTATTGTGCAACAGCCATGGCTTCATAGGCCCATCTGGATGCCATTACGTTTCCGACCAATGGTACTTCTGATTGAGAGGCAAACCAAGGATGAAGTTTGTCGAACTTTACAATTACACCACTAAATAATAATTGCGGAATAATTAAAATAGGAATAAGGATATAAATAACTTTTGCCGAATTGAAACTAGCAGAAATATTTAATCCCAACATGTTGGCAAAACATGAAGTTGAGAATAACATAAACCAGTGAGTGAAAGTCATTCCTTTAATTTCAAGAATATAATTTCCAACTAAAACGTAAAGTAACATTTGAACAGCTGAAATACCAAACATAATGGTGATTTTCGAGTAGAGGTAACTTCCTTTACTCAAATTCAAAAATTGTTCACGTTTTAAAATCCGTTGATCTTTGATAATTTCTTCGGCTGCAACGGTTAATCCAATAAATAAGGAAACTACTACGGATATAAATAGGAATTGAGGGATATTTTCACTGTAATGAAAAACATAATCTCCTTTTGGTGATTTAGCTTGGTCAATAAATTTAACAAAGAATGCAAGAATCAAAGCCAAGGCTGGAGCCTCCAATAAATTGATGGCGATGTATTGCTTATTAGTAAACTTTGATAAAACATCGCGAATCAAGAAAATCCAGAATTGACGAAGTTTATTTGGAATCTTAAATGAATTTTCTGGGATATCCTTGTGTTCGGGAGCCGGTAGGAATTTGGAAGAAACTTTATTCAAATAAAAATCATTCCATTGTTTTGGAGCGATTTTACGCGTTCCGGTAACATTTCCGTATTCATCGACTACTTTTGATTCAATAATATTAAATACCTGCTCAGGATTTACATTTCCACATGCAGGACATTCGCTTTCATTGGCATTAACATGGTTAACCAATTGTTTGAAATAGATAATTGCATCAACAGGGTTGCCATAATAGATAGGAAAACCACCTGTATCTAAAATCATTAATTTATCAAACATCTTATAGATGTCTGAAGAAGGTTGATGGATGACCACAAATACAAGTTTGCCTTTTAAAGCTAACTCTTTAAGTAAGTCCATAATATTTTCTGAATCTCTTGAAGATAGACCAGAAGTTGGTTCATCAACGAAAAGTACAGCTGGCTCACGAATTAATTCCAATCCAATATTCAAACGTTTTCTTTGTCCACCAGAAATGGTTTTATCTAGAGGGCTTCCAACCCTTAAGTCCTTTCGTTCATAAAGTCCTAATGCATTTAAAACTTTTACGCAAAGTTTATTAATTTGATCATCATTAAGATTTCCGAAACAAAGTTTAGCGTTATAATATAAGTTTTGATAAACTGTTAACTCTTCAATTAATAAATCATCCTGCGAAACATATCCAATTACACCTTCAATTGTTTTACTCTCATGATGAATGTCAACACCATTAATGGTAACTGCTCCACCAGTTGGGGTATAATTACCATTTAATAGGTTCAATAATGTAGATTTTCCTGCACCAGAAGCACCCATGATACCTAAAAGTTTCCCTGATTCTTCAGCAAAACTTAAAGGATACATTCCAATATTTCCAGTTTTGAATTTGTAAGTGATATTATCAACTTTAAAAACAATTTTTTGGTCATTGGTATCACTTAAGAAACGAGAAATGATATCGCTGTAATAGATAGGTTGAACCTTAGAACTTCTCAATGAAGAACCTTGAGTAAGAACATAGATTCTACCAGGTGTCATTGCTTGACCGTTCAACAATAATTCAGAGCCACCAAAATATCTTAAAATATAAATCCCAACACTTTCTATACTTAAAACTAAAACTCGCCCTTGAATACTTTCTGAATAAATATGTTTGGTTTTGGTTAATCCTGTTGTCTTTTCAGAGGTAATATCTAACCAATGTTCATCATCAATTCGAGTGTTGTGCGTTTCTTTTGCATCAGCAAATGTTTTAACGCGGATATATTCTTCTTTAGAAATATTAAATGTTTCGGCAACTGTTTCGGCAAATTCTAATTCTTGTTCAGTTACTGTTTGGTTTTCATTGATAAATTCAATAATACGAATCAATACGATGATTTTCTGTTTTTGAGCAAGTTCCTCGTTAATCTGTGTACAGATTTTTAGGATTTTTACAGAATTAACGGAAGTACGTTTTCTTTTACCATCTTTTTTCGCGGAATTGCCTTGATGAGACTCTAAGAATTCATCAAAGAGCTTCATGTATTCATCCACTAACTCAAGGCTTAATTGTTGCTTAAGGAAAAGTTCAACAATTTTACGGCCTCCACCTTGATGGTCTGTTTCACCAGATTCTTCATCGTCAACCCTTGCGATAATCGCAAAGAGTTGCATTAATGCTTTTAGTATCCGTTCACTCATTTTTTGAAAATGTAGAAAAAATTAGACATTTTTCAATGCCTTATTTTAAGTGGTTAAATTATTTTTTTTGCTTGAACCCAATGAGCATAACGCCACAACCCGAAGATCTTCTATCAGTATCCAATTTTACTCTAATAACAATATCCAAGGTGTTTTCTGTTTTAAAATCCCATGAGGGTGTATTGCCATGTTCTGCACTTGAAAAAATTAAATTCTCTGATGTGTCATAGACTTCAAAGATTAAATAATTATCATTTATTCCAGCTGAAGCCGCAATTCTATACGTTCCTCCTTTGAAAAAAGTAGTATAAAATTCCGCTACTTGCTCTTCATCTAAAAAAGCACGATAGGTTTGACCGTCTGAAATAAAAACTGCTTTTGGGTCTTTTTTCGAAGGTTTTCTCAATTCTTTTTTACAAACTCCAACAAGTGAATCACAACTTTGTGCATTTGAAGTTTGAAATCCTGCTGCTAAAATAAATACAGCAACCATTATAATTAGTTTCATTTTCATAAGCTTGATTCAAGGATTTTAGTTCTAATTTCTTTTACTTTATCAGCAATAGTCTGAAGTGTTTCAGCACTTACTTCAACTGTTCTTTTGCTTTTAATGATAGTAGTCATTGATTCTTTGGAGTGTTCAGGTTCTTTAAACTCATAAGAATAATTTATACTTTCAAATTCATCATACAAAGCTTGAAGTTCATCTGCTAATAAAGTATAATTTTCTTCAGAATATTCACGCAGTAACATGATTAGATTTTCTAATGTTGTTCTTTGTTCTCCAATTCGGGAAATAACATCAGGGTTATTTAATTGAACTGCAATTTCACAGGCAAAATGTAACGCTTCAATCCATCCTCCTGCAAGAATCAAAGAGGCAATATCTGCTTTGTCATTATTTTTTAAATATTCGTCAGCAGAACCAAAAGCATCAGAAACCAAAACAAGCATGGAATCTTGATTTTCCATATTTTGACTAAAACGATCTATCAAAGCTTTATCAAAAGCAGCATCAACTCCAACTTCTTCTGCTAATTTTTGAACTGCAGTTAAGTAAGAAATAGCATCATTACTATTGTTATTATAAATGGTGATGTATCCTAAATCAGCACCATAGATTCCCAAATTCAAGGCTTTGTAAAAATCTATTGTGTAATTTGAAGCGTTTTCAGGCGCATTGATCAGGTTGCCGTTAAATGGGGCACCTGATTCCTTTAGCAGGGTTGCGGTCTCAAAAGGAGAAGGAATGCTGAAAAACTTTCCACCTAATTTTACCTGCACGTCCGATGATGAATCATCATTCGCGTCTTTTTCGGTATCGGTAATTTCACCGCCTTTGGTTTCGGATTCTCCACAACCAGTCATTACCATAGTTCCTCCAATGAACAGAGCCATTGAAAGCGGTAAGAATTGAAATAATTTTTTTAACATGTTCAGAGCTCTTTGCAATTTATCCGCAAGTAAGAAAAAATTAATCAATCTGCCAAAAAAAATGTTTCGATAAAACCTGATTCCAACGCGCTAAATTGATTCTTTTTGTAGATTATTGAAAATCTGTTCTTTTTTTAAATTTTGTTTTGATTCCACCTGATTAGCTCTATTTTTGTTGTAAAAAATCTTTTTTAGATTTAACCACAGAACCTTACATCCAATCTTAAAATAAAAACTATGATAAAAAAAATTCTCGCCAATGATGGTATTGATAAATCAGGACAGATTATTCTGGAAAAAGCTGGTTTTACTGTTTTGACTGAAAAAGTGGCTCAAGAACAATTAATCTCTTATATAAATTCGGAAAATATAGATGCTTTATTGGTGCGAAGCGCAACAACTGTTAGAAAAGATATGATAGACCAATGTAGTTCATTGAAATTAATCGGAAGAGGTGGAGTTGGAATGGATAATATTGACGTTCAATATGCCAAGGATAATGGGCGTGAGGTGGTTAACACACCAGGAGCTTCATCACAATCTGTTGCCGAGTTAGTTTTTGCACATATGTTCACCATGGCTCGTTTTCTCGATGATTCAAACCGAAATATGCCCATCAATGGAATGACTG
>JBIPLT010000329.1:0-3119 GCA_044368255.1 Flavobacteriales bacterium | reverse complement strand
AGTTAGTTTTGCAAACATCAACGAAACTCCTGTTACACCTCCATCCAACAATCCATTTGGAACGATAAATCCTTCAAGTCCTATCGTTGCGAAGGCTATTCCTAAAGCAATCCAAATACAATCAATTATAAGGTTTTTGGTTTCCGCATTACTTCCTACCATATTTTAAAATTTAAAAGCTTTTATTTGAAATCGATTGTCTCAAATATATAAAAAAAACACTTAAATCATTTATGAAAAATACAATAGATGATATTAATTATGGCTAAAAAATGCAATCAAGCCAAATAAAAGGAAATTACAAAACCAACCAGTGAAACCAATAGGATGATAAGCATCCAAAAAAATACTTTATTCTCCTTTTTCGGATCTTGATAACCGAATGGGCGAATATCATTGTATCCTGGAACCCTTTTCATCGTTTAATTATCTTTAAAATTAGCCAGAATTTTGAGGTTCTGAAGAAACACATCTACTTCTTGATAACCATTCATAATTTTCAAACGTTGTTCCTTTTCGGTAAGAATGATATAACTCGGATACGACATTTTACCATCCAACAACGACACCGCTAAGGCGTGTGATTTATATTCAGGAATATAATAAAATATGTTGTTATTATAATGAATTGTATCTTTTGATTCTGCATTAAACTTCACACAATAAAAATTCTCATTCATATAAGCAGCAACCGTTGAATCTGAAAAAGTTCCTTTATCCATTTTTTTACACCAACCACACCAATCGGTATAAACATCAATAAATATTTTTTTAGGATTCACTCGATTGGCTTCGATAGCTTCTTCGAATGTCATCCAATTCACTTTTCCATTTCCTTGAGAAGCGCAGCCGAAATGCATGAAGACGGTTACAACAATTAATAAAAATGCTGATTTCATGATAAGATAACGTATGGTTTTCATTTGAGTTGCTTCAATCACTATGCCAATAAATAAATGTTAAGGTATTCCATAAAAATCAATGAGATAAACCATGGCCGCCATTGCTGCAGATCCTAATTCTAATTCTCTTTTATGCACCGACTCAAAAACATCAGTATCGGCATGATGATGATCAAAATATCGCTGAGAATCGGGAATAAAACCCATCAATAAAGTGGTTCCATTTTTTAATTTCCCTACATCCACTCCTGAATATCCTTTCTCAAATTGGGTTACCTGATAAGGTTCAAATAATTTTTTCCAAGTAAGTATTTTTTCCATTTGTGCGGGTGTTCCATCTGCACTGAATCCGATGGGAGTAAATCCTCCTCTGTCACTTTCTATCGCAGCAATATGTGTGGTGCCATCAAATTTCGCTACTTCGGCATATTTCTTTCCGCCTTTCACTCCATTTTCTTCATTCATATACAATACACAGCGGATGGTATTTTTAGGTTTATATCCTGTTTTCTTTAAAATATTTAAAACTTCTATGGAATGCACACAACCTGCGCCGTCATCATGCGCCCCTTCTCCTTTGTCCCAACTATCCAGATGCCCTCCTACTACAATAATATTTTTCGGATTTTCGCTTCCGCGTAATTCTCCAATCACATTATAAGATTTTACATCCTTCAACGTTTTACAACCTAAATCTAACTTAGCGGTAATTTTATTTCCTCGCGCCATTTGTTGAGAAATTTGATCGGCTATTTGAGTACTTATAGCTGCGGCTGGAATTTTTGGCAACGAATCATTGTATTGCAATGAACCCGTATGAGGATGATCATCATCTGCCTGCGTGACACTTCGAATAATTACGCCTATTGCTCCATAACGAGCCGCTTCACTGGCACCAGAAGCACGTTGGTCAACACAACCTCCATACGATTTAAAAGTAACAATATTCTTTTCATCCATTGGACGATTCATAAAAACAATTTTTCCTTTAATATTTTTTTCTCCCAAAGATTTTAGTTCTTCAAAACTTTTCACTTCAATTAATTCACCTTCTAATTTTCCATCTGTTCCTACCGAACCCCCGAGAGCAGTAACATTTAATGAAACACCAGATAAATTATCTTGAAATCCTCCCGAATTTTCGGCAAATTTTACTTTTACGGTTAAACTTTCTTTTCCTCTCACCCAATGAGGAACCATCACTTCTTGTAAATAAACGGTATCGAATCCTAATTCACGCATCGTTTTTTCTCCCCATAAAACAGCTTTGTCAGCATTTTCAGAGCCCGATAAACGATGGCCAACTGTTTTACATAAAACCCTAAGATTAGAATAACAGGAAGATTCTGTTAAAGCGAAATCATACATCTGACGAAAGTAGATTGAATCGTTCTGTTGCGTTTTTCCGTATAATGAAAAAAGCAAAAGAAATAAAAAAGGTATTAATCGCATAGATGTTAATTAATTCCTAAAATTAAATTAAATAATCCATTTCAATAACTTCTTAACAATAAATATCCTTATCATCATTCAGATTTTCGACCAATCCAACTAATTCACAATCGAAATATTAATAACTCCTTTCGGCTAAACTTCAAATCTTAACGTATAAAACTAATTTTACTACAACGTAGATAAAAACAAACCACCATGGCAAAGAAAAAATCCTCCTCCATTAAGATTTTCGTGCTCGACACTTCTGTGATTCTACACGATCATAATTCCATTAATAATTTTCAGGATAACTGGGTGGCCATTCCTATAACAGTTTTAGAGGAATTGGATAATTTTAAACGCGGAAGCGACTCTAAAAATTTCGAGGCGCGTGAGTGCATTCGCATTTTAGATAAAATGTCGGGAAATGACTCTTTACAAGATTGGAAAGATTTGGAAGGAAAAGGAAAAGGAAAATTCAAAATTGTGATGAATAGTCGCAACAATACAGTGGATGCAAATGCTGTTTTTGGTGAGCGAAAAAATGACCACCGAATTTTGAATGCTGCTTTAACTTTAATGAATGAAGAAAAGGATAAAAAAGTGGTACTTATTTCTAAAGATATTAATCTCCGATTAAAAGCAAAAGCCTTAAGCATTACTGCCGAAGATTATGAAACAGGCAAAATTCATATTGATGATTCGTATACCGGAAGAACAACCATTGAAGATGTAGACGTTGAAGAAATAAGAAAAATATTTACCGATGGACATAGTGAAAAC
>JBIPLT010000377.1:0-3694 GCA_044368255.1 Flavobacteriales bacterium | reverse complement strand
CCCTACTTCTATTCAGAATTATATGTTAGAATGTAATCGTACATTAAGCAGTTCTATTGATTATATGGGTTGTTCAATGCTTTGGTTAATGTCAATTATAATTGGTAATACTGTAAAGTGTGAGGTTAAAAAAGGATGGATTGAAAGTGTTAATATTTGGTTGGCTATTGTTGGAAAGGCTGGGGTTGGTAAATCTCACAATTTAGATATTATTACTTATCCTTTAAATTTCTTAAATAATTTAGAGATTAAAAAATATGCTAAAAATTGTCAAAGATTTAACGAATATAATGCTTTAACGAAAAAAGAGAAAGCAGAAACAGAACATATCGACCAACCTATTAAAAGTCAGTTTATTGTTTCGGATATTACTTTGGAAGCATTAGTACAACTGCATTCAGAAAATAAGAACGGTATAGCAGTAATGAAAGATGAGTTAGCAGGATGGTTTAAAGATATGAATAAATATAGAGCTGGTTCAGACCTTGAATTTTGGTTATCTAGTTGGTCAAATAAAGCAATTGCATTAAACAGAAAGACTAGCGAATCTAACTTTGTTTCAAGTCCAATTATTCCAATATTAGGAGGTATTCAACCAAGTGTATTAAGTCAAGTATTTACAATTGAAAATAAAGATAATGGTTTTATTGATAGGGTTTTAACATCGTTTCCAAATGTAAAGATTGAAGAATGGAACGATGAAGAAATGGATGAAGAAATATTAGAATGGTATAAAAATTATATTATTACTTTATTTCAATCATTTAAGAAAGTACTTAAAACAGATAACGATGGAGAAATTATACCTATTATTGCTCGTTTTAATTCAGATGCAAAGGAAGAATTAAAAAGAATATTTAACGAGATAACAACTATTCAAAATTCAGAAGATGAAAATGAATATATGAAATCAATGTTACCAAAACAAAAGTCTTATATACCTCGTTTTGCTTTAATGATTAATACTTTGCAAGTTTTTGATAATGATAAGAATGAACCTTTATATTTTATTACTAAAGAATCTATTTTAAAAGCGGAAAAGTTATCTAAATACTTTATTTCAATGGCTAAAAAGATAAAGATTAATAGTACTGAGGTAAATGAGTATAAAGAAACTTTAAGTAAAAATAAATCATTAAGTAAAAAAGAAAGAGTAATACAGATTTATAAAGAAAACCCAGATTTTAACCGTTCAGAAGTTGCTGAATTGATTGGAGTTTCAAGACAAATGATAACTAAATACTTAAAAGAATTATGAATATCACACAAAAAAGAGCAGTAGCAAAAGAGATAAAAGATAATTTATTAATTGGTGAAATATTAGATACTGGCTCAGATTTTGAATATTTAAATGAATATTTTAAATTACATCCAAATTATAATGAAAAATTTAATAATGGATGTACTGGTTTTATTAAAAGAAACAAAACAGAATGGGGTAAAAATTCAGAATGTTTACATATTATTGATGAAGACTTAAATGAAATATCTATATCAGTTAATTTTCCTTTATCAATTAATAAAAAGGCTGAGGTAATTAAAGCATTTAGAAACTCAATACATAGTGAAATAATTACATTTAAAAAAAACTTTGTAAAGGGTGTTACAAAATGCGAAATATCAAATAAGATAATTAATGAATGGGAAGATATTAATATAGACCATCACAATTTAGACTTTACAAATATAGTAGAAAAGTTTATTTTTTTAAATAATTATAATTTTGAATCAATCTATGAAAATATTATTTATGATGATTCAGTTACTTTATTTAATGATTTTGAATTTAGAGATAAGTTTATAAAATTTCACAATGAAAATACAACTTTAAGATTCACTCTAAAAAATGAAAATCAAAAGAAAGTTCTACCAAAATTAAGAGATTATCAAATAGAATTATCTAGTAAAGCAGTTGAAATATTACAAGATAAAAAGATAGTATATCTTAATATGCAACCTAGAACTGGTAAGACATTAACCGCTTTAAACGTGGCTAAGTTGTACGGTTCTAAAAATGTTTTATTTATAACTAAAAAGAAAGCGATAAATTCAATTCAAGATGATTACAACAACTTTAATTTTATATTTAATATAACTATCATAAATGCAGAATCATTGCATAAGGTTGAAGATAAATATGATTTAATTATTTCAGACGAACATCACGGAAATGGGGCTTTTCCAAAACCTAGTAACAGAACAAAACTATTTAAATTAAAATATTCGTATTTACCTATGATTTTTTTAAGTGGTACAATGTCAACAGAAAGTGGCTCACAAATATTTCACCAATTTTGGGTTTCTTATTACTCACCGTTTAAAGAGTATGGTAATTTTTATAAATGGTCGAAAACATTTGTAAATGTAACTGAGAAACATTTAGGATATGGAGTTGTTAAAGATTATTCAGATGCTAAAATGAATTTAATCAATCCAATTATTGATGAATATACAATTAAATACACTCAGGAAGATTCAGGTTTTAAATCGAAAGTAAATATTAATATTTTACATTGCGAAAAGATAAATGAAACACTAATTAAAAGACTTAAAAAAGATTTAGTTATTGAAGGTAAACAGGAAGTTATACTTGCAGATACTGGAGCAAAATTAATGCAAAAGATACACCAGTTAGAAAATGGAACGATTAAATTTGAAAGTGGAAATACAAAAGTTTTAGATTATTCAAAGGCTGAATTTATAAGAGATAAATTTAAAGATAAAAAGATAGCAATCTTCTATTATTATATTGCAGAATTTGAACTATTAAAAGAAACATTTAAAAATTACACAACCGATATTGAGGAATTTAATAATTCAGATAAAACATACATAGGTCAACAATATTCAAATGCTATGGGAATTAATTTAAGTTCAGCAGATAGTTTAGTATTTTACAACTTTGGCTTCTCAGGAACTAATTTTATTCAATCAATTGATAGGTTAACAACCATTAACAGATTAGAAAATAATGTTTATTTTGTATATCCAAAAGGCAGTTTAACTGAAAAAATACACAATGTAGTTAAAAACAAAAAAAATTTCACAGAATCACAATTTAAAAAAACTTTATAATGGCTTCAAAACTTCAAACATTAACGATTAAGAATTTAGAAAGTAACGGTTATTTTGTCATCAATTTAACACGAACTAATAAAAATGGTATAGCAGATTTACTAGCATTGAAAGAAAATGAAAAGCCTATATTTATTGAATGTAAAGAAAAAGGAGATACTTTAAAACCTTTGCAGAAATTTAGAGGAGAACAAATAAAAAAATATGGTTGTGAATGGGTATTAGTTAAAGATAATTAACTATATTTACTGAAAATTAAACTAAAAAGTTATGACAATTACAGGTACATTAAAAATCAAAAAAGATACGATTCAAGTGTCAGAAGCATTCTCAAAACGAGAATTCGTGTTAACAGTTGTAGACGGTGCATTCTCGAATGACATCTTAATTCAATTGACTAAAGACAAAGTTACATTGATTAATGATGTAAATATCGGGGACTTGTTGGAAGTTGAAGTCAATTTGAAAGGCAAAGAATGGAATAGTCCAAGTGGAGAGGTTAAATACTTTAATACGATTGAAGCGTGGAAGATTCAGAAAGTATAAGACTACTAAAGTTCTTTATGTGGTTTAGAGAAAACGGTGAGAAATACGTATGTCATTCAATTGAACATATGAT
>JBIPLT010000226.1:0-5317 GCA_044368255.1 Flavobacteriales bacterium | reverse complement strand
ATTTTACCAGATATTAATTTAATTAAAGCCATTCAATATTTAACCGCCAATTCTGCTCTATGGAAAGGTGATTTATTATTAGCCTATTCTTCGAATAATAATCAAGAAATTTCTTCCTTAAAAAAAATTGAATATTTGGGTGAAATTATCAATATTCAATTTCCTTGGGATATTTTTTCACAAAATAAAAAAGCAATCGAACAAGATTTCGAATTAATTACCAAAGGAAAAAAATCACAACCCATTTCAGCTTCCAATAAAATCATTGGAAATGGAAATATTTTTTTAGAACAAGATGCAAAATGTGAAGCAGCATTTCTCAATACAAACGATGGCCCGATTTACATTGGAAAAAATGCCGAAGTAATGGAAGGCTCCATGATTCGTGGGCCATTTTCATTGGGGGAAGAGTCACAATTAAAAATGGGAACCAAAATTTATGGTGCTTCTACCATTGGCCCGCATTGCAAAGTAGGAGGAGAAATTTCTAATTCTGTTATTTTTGGTTTTACCAATAAAGCACATGATGGATTTTTGGGAAATTCAGTTATTGGCGAATGGTGTAATTTAGGAGCAGACACGAATAATTCAAATCTCAAAAACAATTATGGAGTTGTAAAAGTATGGTTGTATGAAAAGAATGACTATTTCTCCACTGGTTTGCAATTTTGCGGATTAATTATGGGTGATCATTCGAAAAGTGGAATCAATACTATGTTTAATACGGGAACAGTGGTAGGTGTTTCGGCTAATATTTATGGTGGAGGTTTTCCCGATAAATTTATTCCATCTTATTCATGGGGTGGAGCAGCTGGATTTGTTTCTTTTGATTGGGATAAAGCATTAGAAGTAGTAGAAAGAGTTATGGAAAGAAGAAAACTTAAACTCAGTTCAGAAATGCAAAGAGTTTTAGAGCATCTTTACCAAAATCAATAACCTTTTCAATTATCAATTAATGAATATAAAACCAGACATAATTTCTTGAAATTTAATCTGGCATAATTCTGGACGAATTTAATTCAAGGGAGAAGAGAAACTGTTGGTAACAAGAGTTTTAATTTTTCAAACCAATAAAACTCGGTTCTTAAATTCGAAAAAATAAATTTTCGAATGACAAATTGACAACAAAATGAACGAAAAAAATTTAAACGAGATATTACAATTCTCCAATATTATGGATCAGGAAACTGAATTCATTCCATTAATTTCAAAAGAAGACGAAGAGCAAATGAATGCGGAAGCGGTCCCAACAGATTTACCCATTTTACCCATTCGTAATAATGTTCTTTTTCCAGGAGTTGTTATTCCAATAACAGTAGGAAGAGATAAATCCATTAAGTTGATTCAAGATGCTTATAAAGGAAACAAAACAATTGGTGTTGTTTCACAGAAAAAGCAGGATATTGAATCGCCAACTTTCAATGATTTACATAAAGTAGGAACGATTGCACACATCATTCGAATGTTGAAAATGCCGGATGGTAGCACAACCATAATCATTCAAGGAAAAAAACGTTTTATCATGACCGAATTGATAACGGAAGAACCGTATATCAAAGCAAAAGTGATTCCGTTTTTAGATGTGAAAAATGATTTAAATGGAAAAAAATTCGATGCATTGATTGGTTCACTCAAAGATTTAGCTCTTAACATTATCCGATTATCTCCAAATATTCCAAGTGAAGCTGGATTTGCTATAAAAAATATTGAAAGCCCGACTTTCTTGGTGAATTTCATTTCTTCGAATATGAATGCGCCTGTTGAAGACAAACAAGATCTATTAGAAAAAAATAATCTTACAGAGCGTGCCGAAAAATTACTTTCGGGATTAACCAAAGAATTACAAATTCTCGAGCTAAAAAATGATATTCAAAGTAAAGTGCGTCACGATTTAGATAAACAACAACGTGATTATTTTTTACATCAACAGATAAAAACCATTCAAGAAGAATTAGGTGAAAGCCCAGTGGTTCAGGAATCAAATGAGCTAAAAGATAAAGCAGAAAAAAAGAAATGGCCAAAACATGCTAAAGATACTTTTGAGAAGGAATTAGATAAATTAATGCGATTAAATCCACAAGGACCTGAATATTCTGTTCAATTAAATTACCTCGAAACTATAGTTGATTTACCTTGGGATGATGTAACGAAAGATAATTTTGATTTGAGACATGCACAAAAAGTTTTGGATCGCGATCATTTTGGATTAGAAAAAGTAAAAGAAAGAATCATTGAATATTTGGCGGTATTGAAATTGAAAGGTGATATGAAATCACCAATCATTTGTCTTTACGGACCTCCTGGTGTAGGTAAAACTTCATTGGGAAAATCAGTAGCTGAATCATTGGGAAGAAAATATGTAAGAATGTCGTTGGGAGGAATGCGTGACGAAGCAGAAATTCGAGGACATCGCAAAACGTATATAGGTGCAATGCCCGGACGAATTATCCAAAATATTAAAAAAGCTGGTTCATCGAATCCCGTTTTTGTATTGGATGAAATTGATAAAGTAAGTCATGATTTTCATGGAGATCCTTCTTCTGCTCTATTAGAAGTTTTAGATCCGGAACAAAACACCACTTTCAATGATAATTATGTTGAATTGGATTACGATTTATCAAAAGTATTATTCATTGCAACAGCCAATAACCTTTCTACCATTCAACCGGCATTGAGAGATAGAATGGAAGTAATAGAGGTAAACGGATATACTGTTGAAGAAAAAACACAAATTGCTGTTCGACATTTACTACCCAAATTATTAAAAGATCATGGAATTGATTCAACAAAAATTACTATCAAAGAAGATTTGATTGAAAAAGTGATTGAAGAATATACTAATGAATCGGGAGTTAGAAGCTTAGAAAAGAAATTAGCTCGATTAGTTCGTTTTAGAGCGAAACAGGTTGCGATGAATGAAAAATATGTGAAGTTGATTGCCTATGCTGATCTTAAAAAAATGTTGGGGCCAGCTCATGCAAAAGATAAATACGAGAATAACGAGGTGGCAGGTGTAGTAACCGGCTTAGCTTGGACTGCTAATGGTGGAGATATTTTATTCATAGAAACCAGTTTAACGCAAGGAAATGGCAAATTAACTTTGACAGGTAATTTAGGTGATGTAATGAAAGAATCCGCTGCTATAGCCTTAGAATATTTGAAGGCAAAATCAGCTAAAATCGGATTAAAGCAAGAAGTTTTCGATAAATGGAATGTGCATGTTCACGTTCCCGAAGGAGCTACTCCAAAAGATGGGCCTTCAGCTGGAGTTACCATGTTAACTGCATTAGCGTCTGCTTTTACTCAAAAAAAGGTGAAAAAATTTGTTGCCATGACAGGAGAAATCACTTTAAGAGGAAAAGTTTTAGCGGTAGGAGGAATCAAAGAAAAAATTCTTGCTGCAAAAAGAGCAAATATTAAGGAAATAATTTTGCCTGCTGATAATCAAAAAGACATTGAAGAAATTGATGCAAAATATATCAAAGGATTGAAATTTCACTATGTGAAAGAGATGATTGATGTAATCAACTTGGCTCTTACGAAAGAAAAAGTGAAAGATGCAATTGTTTTAGATGTAAAAAAGCCTAAAAAGTAGAATTCTTACGATTAGTTTGAAAATTCATCTTAAACGAAAAACAAAGAACGAATAACGGTCTTTTTCTTCAATTATTCCCGTATTTTTGTTGCAATGGCAATTAACTGGAAAAAAGGCAAAGAAATAGCTTGGCAAAAATTGAAACATGCTTTCAATATTATCATGCCCGCTATTGCCTCTATATTCCTTTCATTAGTTCCCTTTTTCTTTTTTTATAAGTATATACCGCCTATTTATGTTCCATTCACCACCGATCAACGAATAGATCATTTTTTAATTTTCCTCATCATCTTCTTGGTTGTATTTTTTCTCTTAAGGAAAATAAGAAAAATACTATATATTTCTATTGCTCTAGGATTTTTAACTCTAGCTATTACACATGTTGCAAATGTTTATCGCTTCGGTGATTTATATCATAATTATAAAACATTTTTATTCAATTTAAGAGAAGGGGCAATTCGTTTTCAATTTGAAAAATACGAGCCTTCTGATTTTGATAATGAAGAACCATTTAGAGCAGCTGTAAATTATAAAGATTCGGACGTAAGAGATTTCGCCGTTAATCTTGCCGTGATGAATTTTGATGAGTATGAATTCAGAGGTAATTTACGAACGGCAGTACAATGCTTTTCTGTTTTCAAAGAAATTCGCTCACGATGGAGATATGTTTATGATCCAGCGGGAGAAGATTATTGGTCGCGAGCCAGTGAAACCATCAAACTTTTAAAAAGTGATGGTAAGTTCAAAGGCGATTGCGATGATTATTCTATCCTCATGGCTGCTTGTATACGTGCTATTGGCGGTGAAGTAAGATTAGTTCGAACATCTTTAAAAGATGACTCAGGAAATGAAATCAATCATGTTTATCCAGAAGTGAAAGTAGGAACAGAAAAAGATTTGGAGGATATCAATTACCTAATCAAACAAGTTTTATTCCCCAAGGAAAACAAAGGAGAAGATATTTATTTTCACGTAGAAGAGAATGGCGATGTTTGGTTAAATTTTGATTACAATGATTATTACCCTGGAGGAAAATATCAGAGCACAAAAAGAATAGCAACCCTTGAAATTTAATTTTTTGAATGATGTATTTATATTTTGTAATTTGCCTTTGTTAATTTTTGAAAAATGAGCCGATTAATATTAGTCATAATTTGCATTTCATTCTTTCAATTCGCTCATAGCGTTGAAATCAAAGCTCTAGAAGATACGATTACTACAACTTCTGCTTTGACTGCAAAACCACATCCAGAAACTTTTAAAAAAGCAGAAGATTTAAATTACCATTCAGAAGAATCCGTTAACACCGATCCAGATTTAGCTCTACAATATGCATTGCGTGCCGAGAAAATGGCGGGTAGCAATAAAAAAGAATTAGCGCGCGCCATTTTGAATCATGGTATTGCCGTATATTATTTAGATGAATATGATGAAGGAATTAAATTAGCGAAAAAGGCCCTAGCTATTTATGTAAAATTGAATGATGAACATGGACAAGGCATTGCCAATAATATCATTGGAGAAATTTACGTTTATACAGCAAAGTATGCCGATGCATTAAGTTATCTTTCAAAATCAAGAAATCAATTAGAAAAAACAAACGACAAAAATAATTTGGCGCGTTGCAATAATAATATGGGAATCATTCATAAAAATCAATACAATTTGAATGAAGCGCTTACCTACTTCAAACGTGCGTTTGAAATCGGTGATAATTATCGT
>JBIPLT010000033.1:0-16238 GCA_044368255.1 Flavobacteriales bacterium | reverse complement strand
TGCCATGTTTTTATAGATCTCAAAATTACATATAGTCCATTCACATCCAATATCTAAAATTTTTTCAACTGGTATAATTTCTTTAAACTGTTCATTCAAAACCGATACAGCACCATTACTACACCATTGTCTATATAGTATTGGATAATAGGTTACTTTATCAGGTTTTAAATATGAGTAATTGGCAACAATTGTTAAAAAATATTCTTCATTTGCAATAATAAATTTATTAATATTTACCAGTTCGAACTCTAAAGTTAAATCACTTTCAATAGGTTCTTTATTGATGATGACTGACAGATTCAGTTTATCAGGATGAAATAATTTTTGCATTCTCAAAACAGCACCTAGAATTACTTTAGCAAAACTAGTATGTTTTATTTTTTTTGAAGATCTCTTTATTTGTATTTCTTTTCCTCCTAGGGGAATTGATAGATTGTACATTTTCTTTTTGCCAACTAATGAAGGGTGGTGAATGGCAGGCAAAAAATATTCTCTAAGTGATGAAAATTGAGATGGTTGTTTAATATTATACATTCTTATTTTTTGTTTAAAATAAAACAAATAAAGCAGTTAAAAAAGAAAATAATGTTCACTATTGGATATAAGTAAACATTATTATTTTTCTATCTAGTTAAAAATCAACGCTTTAGTTTTGAAGCGCTAAAATTGCGCTAAATAATGTTTAGTTACTATGCTGTTTTGATCTAACTGTCTATTTTAGCCCTAATACATTTTATCAACTAAAAGATTTAAAAAATGCAAAAAGGAACTAAAACAACAACTTACTCACTTGACTGGGATACAGTCATGAATTTGGAATCAAGATTACTCAGAGATTTTCAAAACAATAAAACAAAAGATAAGGCGCGTGCCTTACTTATGATCTCGATTGGAGTTAGACTTGGGATGAGGGTTATTGACAACCTAAATCTCAAATGGGAAGATTTATTGGGAGTACAGGTGGGTGAAAGGTTTATCAGAATTGAGAAGAAAACTGACAAAGAACGAATCCTAGTCATGTCTACCAAGCTCAAAGAAGTATTAGACATTGTTTATGAAGTACATTCCTCAGACCCTTCAACCTACATCCTATCCTCCCAAAAGACCAATGGACTTAAACCAATGACAGTTCAGTCATTTAATCGGATTTTGAAAGGTATTATGAAAGAGTATAAAGTAAAGTATATCGGCAACTGTTCGTCACATTTATTAAGAAAATCGTGGGTTGTGGGTTCAATAAAAAAGGGATTTGAAAATGGGGATCACTTAAGCCTCGTAAAGGTTTCTCGTCTAGTTGGCCATGCAAATATTTCGACAACATTGAGATATACAAATTTTGAAACAAGTAGTGCATTAGGACTCTTCGAATTGAATTAAATAAAAAAATAAAGAAATTATTAAAAATAGCCCCTGATCACCTCGAATATTGTTTGGCAAAATTAAAGGTGTTGAAAATCAATGAGATACAAAATAATGACAAATTTATGATCTATGATCAGATCTGATAACTTGACTGGCAATTAATCAATTGGTTCAATTTTCATCTTTTTAAGTTGAAATTGATAGATGCTATCTAGCATAAACGATGTCATACTATCAATATCACCATTGAATCCTATTCGATTTGATTCAACACCCATGAAGAATGTCAAATCATTAAGATACTCTTTAACAATCATAAAGTCTAATGTTCTCTTATGTTTACTATTTGAACCAATTGATGGTACCAAATAAAACTCTGCACCCTTATCATCTGTTATTTCTATTAGGTTTTTGCTCATATTATCTTGATTTAACTTTGGTTTGAGAATCTGTTAGTAATTTATTAATTATTCGTCTTACTTGATCCTCTTTTAAAATAATTCTTAATCGATAATTGGATTGAAGTATATCTATTATTTTCATACAATATGTTTAATAATAAATATCACAACATTTTAATACAGGTCAATTAAACTTTAAAAAAATTGGATCGGTATTCACGAATAGCTCGATATCCCAAGAGTTCCACAATTACCATATTTTGGTGGGAAGTTGGGATTTTGTAATACAGGAATTGGGGATAGGGTATACTAGAAAGGTAATTAGAGTTTGTAAACTTGTCGTAAAATAGGTATAAGCATTCTTTTGAAACTTATCAAGGATTTACGACAAAAAAATTATAATTTAGGCCTGCAACTTTACTTAATTGCTCGTTATTCTGGTCTTTGATATGTATCGTTATAAATGTCACGTAGCTTTCTTCCATTAAAGCTCCAGTATGGCCCAGGGGCTACATTATATGCATAACCTTCACCCAATGCCATTCTTGTTGCGTTAGTCAAACTTGTTTGTTCATTTCTAAAATTGACCATTCTATCTGATACAACAGTTGCCACTTCAGCATTATTATTAAAAATTAATTGAGATCCTAAAGGGATTCCCATTTCTTCAAAATTCATTCGTGGGCGTTTCTGAGCATATACCTTACCGGCCTCCAGTTCTAAATCGTCAATCACATTTTCCTCCTGTTCTACAAGTGGGCTAACATTCTGTAATTCCAATAACTTAATAATTGCTATTGCCTGACTAGGTTCGATTTCAAAGAATTCTCTTTTTGGATTCAATCGATTAGGGCTAAAAGCATTATGTAAACCTCTTTCAACCTCATCTATATTTATAACTTTTGCAGCGTAAACACACTCAAAGGGCAAAGGAACCCCAGAGGAATACAGCTCTTTCATTCTTATTTTGACATCTTCCTTTGTCGTCTTACCTATCTTAATAATACCTGGCATTGCAGGATTTGACAATATGTATATGATACCTTCCATGTTATTTCAACTTAATTATTAATTGATATTTCCAATAACGCAATCCCCTCATTAATTGTTGCATGATGAATCACAACAATCTTATACCCTAATTTTTTTAATTTTGTCCTCTTTCTTTCATCATCAAGCTTTATATGTTCTTTGTCATGATCTGGTCCGTCAATAAATACACAAATTTTTGGCTCATAATATAAATCTGATTCTGCAATTGGTTCTCCATCTTTCACTACAATTTTGTGCATTTCAGTAGGAAGCTTTAAACTACTACCTTTTATTAATTGTAACACGGATTTTTCTAAACTTGAAACTGCTTTCTGCATGTAGGAGTCAAACATTACATTTTCATCTTGAGAAATTTGAATAGAACTTGTAGATGCAAGATTTAATAGAAATTCTTTTACAACTTGACGATCAAATAATTTATGGTCACGCTGATTGAAAAAATTACAAATGCAATTGTAGCAGGATGTTGCACATGCTCCATCCTTGTCATTCCCTTGCTCATCAAAGTGCAAAATGTCTAATGCTTTAACAGCAATTCGCTTTAATAAATCTGCATCCTTTACAATGGAAGAAAGAGTTCCTGTTCCCCCTTCTGATGTTTCAAAAATGAGAATCTTGCCGTTTTGACCAACAATAGGCTGATAGAAACCATTTATTTCATTATCATCTAGATTCATCACTGTACATATACTTTGTATAAAAACGTTAACCAATGTTTTAGCAAATATTTCTTCGTCACCAATATATGCTTCGGTTAGCTGTAAAGTGATAACGTCATTGCGAGATTCGGTCAGTAAAGAAACATTCCTGTTAATTTGAGCAGCAGTTAGCCTTTTTTCAACCAAGTATTCTTCAAATTTATTTATCGGAACCCATGAAAGATTTACTGTATCCAACATAAATCCTTTATCACCTTTGTTATAATCAGCCATCTGTCCCAAATTCATGTGATTCATTTCACCACTGCGTTCAAATGAAATTTTGCAAATGCTATTTCCCGAACTTATTACTTCATTTACCTCTGCTTTACCCGTTGGTTTGTAACTGTGAACTATCTTATAACCACCTTTTAATCTTTCTTCTTCATCTGCAGTTATTCTATTTCGTTTAACAGATCTCATCTTAGGAAATTTCATAACACTTACTGGTGTTTGAGATTCCCAAACAGATCCACAGTTTGGACAATTTGAAGGCAATTGCTTTCCAGCTGCTAATTTCTCAACATGTTCACAATCATCACAAACTACAGCAGTGAATTTATTATTGGGATCAACTTCTTTACTGACGTTTTGTACCACATATTTCAAGCCTCCATAATAAAGAGTATTTAGTGGAGCAAATTCTCTTATAGCAACAGCATTATCTCTTGATATTTCAACTTCTTCTCCTTTATGCAACATACGCACTGAAGTTACTTTTGATGGGAATGCATAATTAGGCAAGAATCCAACCTGTGATAAATATCTATAAACATAGAAATCTTCCTTCCCTTCTTTTAGATTATTATTTCTTTTCTCCAATGCATTTCTTCTGCCTGGTAACGAGTAATCAGAATTACCTTCTATTCGAATACGGTTATCAATTTCTTCAATTTCCTTAAGTGACTCTCTATAATCTGCTCTCATTTTATTAAAAGCCGTATCAAAATAATAAGCAAACTGACTCACTTGATCTTCTATTCCTTGCCATGTTATCTGCCCATTGGAATCTTCAATCTCTTTTCCAAATGCTTCTCTAATACTTCCAAGAATAGCATCTTTATTGCGTTGAATGGAATCAATCAAGTCTTCAATGTAATCCTTCATCATTGTAAGCTCTACAATGTTACTGAAATCAATAAACTGTCTAGGTTGTGTCAATAATTTTTTGTCAATAGTTTGAAGTACCAATGAATTTACATGGGCTTCAAATAAGGTTGTGTTAGCGAGATTGAATCGTGGTACACTAATTTTACCTGATACAATTTCTACCGGCCTGTTATAGTAATATTGATCGTGTACACCACGACTTGAACCTGATCCACAGAATGTTTGAATGATTGATCCTTGCCCACTTCTACCTGCACGACCAGCTCTTTGTGCATAGTTACTTGGACTTGGTGGAACATTTCTTAAATAAACAGATGATAAAGTTCCAATATCAATACCTAATTCCATGGTAGGTGTAGCTATCAAGAACTGAATTTCTGGTGGATTCTTTTTAAACTTATTTTCTTTGATTTTTCTGTCTTGTCCTTTTACCTGACCTGAATGGTCTTCCGCGACGATATTATCTCTGCCGTCAAATGGCTTAGTATATTGAATGGTATAGAAGTTTTCTTCTGTGGTTGGTGTTACTAGCACATCTTTACAAGCAGGCTTAACACAGTATTGAATAGAATTCCAATTATATTTTGAACCACATTTTTTACATTGGTATTTAAATTCGTTTTTAGGGCTTTGAATCAAAATCATACCAGGTTCAATGTAATAAACATCTTCATACTGTACTTTCTGTTTTGACAAGTATCCCATTTTTAACAAAAAGTCCCTTGTTTGTTGGATTACCATTTTAATTAGATCTGTATCTTCTAAATCGAAGCATTTTTTTATCCAAGTATTCAAAGCCCTCGATCCATCAAATGCATGAAATGTAAATGATGTGTATTTGAATTTATCTTTATCAGCATTTGAGTATATACCAACATTGGTATCCTCAATTGCTTCGAAGATTCTTTTTTCTGGTGCTTTTTGGGCTATAAAATCTATAACCTGCTGACGAAAAGTTGATTTGTCAATTAGATTAGGGTGACCAATTGCCATCTCACTCCTGAATATTTCCATGAATCCGAGGATGTAATCCTTCAGCAATGGCTTAGGCCTATCTTTCAATTCCGAGAATAAATCCAGTTCAGGCTGTACAACAATTTCGTCTAGAGCCTCATATGTTGCCTCAAGTAGCCCTACATCCTCTAAGTTGATGCTTATAAAGCGTTTTGTTCCCCTTATTTCTACATACAGATATGTTTCTAGGTATTTGAGATATTTCTCTTTAAACATTCGACGCTGTGCAAATGGAATAGTTTTCTCATATTCAGCATCAATAATATGCGGGTACAATAAATCAGGAATACTATTAACCGGAAGGAATGTGGTTTGTTGTTTCAGCACATTGTATAGTGCTCTTCTAAAATAGATTTGGTTATACCAATGATCTAAATGGCCCGCTTGAAATGCAGCATCCTGCCTGTTATCAGTAAAGCCAATTACTTTTCTTTCGTTAGTGGGTGATGCTCCTAAAGACGCAGTCACAATTACATTTGTACCAGTGGCACGCCCAATGGAATTCAATAAAAACAACTTTGAATACTCAGTTGAACTACCCGTATGCTCTGTTCTACAAGATGGACAATAAGACAATGGAAATGGTATTAAAGTACCTGTTTCATTGTCATCATCATGGTAAGTAATAAATGTATTTTCTTGTGCATCTAATATGCCTAGTACAGGTCTTTTATCCTTATGAGAACTTTTTAATTCTCGCTTTTTGGGAGTTAACCAATTTTCAGGGACCTTGTCTAAACTCTCTTTGAATTTTGGAGAGTAATAGCCCGATTTATCTTTGCTAGCATCATCCTGAAATGTCCAAGGACTTGCTTCATTAGTTTGTTCATCGTATCGCATTCCATAATATTCCTCTCCGCAGGTACGGCAGAAATGCAAAGGGTATAATGTTGTTATACCTCTCCCTTCTTTTTCACATTTTGGGCAAGTGGTTTCTCCACTGTCGCTCAGGTAGCCACAACTTTCTGTTAAGCAGCCTCTAAGCTCAGAACCTTGGTTATAAAAGGCGTGTACTTTTGGAACAAAACGTGGTACTTCTCGTCCCATTTCAGATATAACAGTACCCATCATACCCAAGATCAATCCCGCTTGGATCTCAAGCTTACAAGCTTCCTCAGTAGCATTGGGTCTTAATGTATTTTTGTAAACCTCGGCAAGTTTACCAAAGTCTTTTACCTCCTTTAACGACTGTTCTAAAAAGCTTAATATTTTTGATTTCTTTAGTTCTTCTCCCAATGAAAGATTGTCCATTTTTCCGTTATATGGGTATCCCATCAATGGCTCAAATAATGGAAGTGCTGTAGCTACATTTTCACTGTCGAATAATTCAAAGTCTTTTTCAGTAATAGTTATAGATGGTGAAATCGTATCTCCAGTAAACTCAATGGTTTTATCTTCTTCTTCCACCACTACGTTGGCAGCCGAAAATTCTTCTCCAAAAATACGTGTAGCAAAACCTGCAACGGCTTCAGCTGAGCCAGATCCATCTAAATCATTAGCCATAGTGGCTGAAGTACCTATGCAAAGCAACTTGCCTTTGGTCTCTGTTTTTTGTTTTAATCTGCGTATCAGAAAAGCAACATCCGCACCTTGCTTTCCGCTGTAGGTATGTAATTCATCCAATACAAGGAATCTCAGGTTGCGTTTTATTTCATCCTTGAATAAAGCTGCATCATCATTACGAGTGAGCAATAACTCCAACATTACATAGTTGGTGATTAAAATATCGGGTGGTGTTCTACGTTGCTGTTCCCTGTCAATAATTTCTGAATTGTTCGGTATTGCATCTTCTCCAAAAACATCTTTATAAGCCCTCAAAGCTTCTTCACCAGTATGCTGTGTATCGCCTGTATATAAGCCAATTGTTAAGCCCGAGTCATTAATTTTTCTTGCAAGTTCTTCGTATTGTGTATTGGCCAAAGCGTTCATAGGATAAATAATAATTGCTTTTATTCCCTTTACTCCTTTAGCCGCCTGCTCAAGACAATGACTTACAATTGGCAATTCAAAACAAATAGATTTACCCGAACCTGTACCTGTGGTTACAATAAGATTCTCCTTTTTGTGAGAAACTATTTCAACTGCTTTTTGTTGATGGGCATAAGGAATAAAATTGTTATAAACATTTGCACAACTTGGATGAAGCCAATTTTTACTAATTAATTCCGTAATAGGCAATCCGGCTTTAAAACGTTTACTGATTTGGATAACCGGCTCCTGCCATAGCATTTTACGTTTGTTGATACCATCTTCTACAAATGCTTTGATATCTGCATTTTTAAAAACCTGAAAGGTTTGAATATAGCTTTTGTACTGCTCTTTTACAGCTTTGTATATTTTAAATGGATCCATATTATACTTGTTTGGTTTTAATAGTTTGTTGTTGGTTTATTTCCTCCCTTACCCAAGCAAACTCATCATACAATTGCAAAATGGTTTCTTTGGTGCGGTAGCTGCCATATTTAGCTATGTCTTTGCGTTTTATAATTGGAAAGGATTCCATAATATAATCTATTTCATTTACACATAAATCATAAAGTCTGAAAAAAATTGCATCATTAATACAAATAAGTTTAAATCTTTCTAGGATATTTGTGACTGGATGAATTTCTTTTATGTTATTTAATTTTTTTAAAGACATAGATGTATTTGACAGTTTCAAAGTATTTTCTAAAAGAAGATCTAATGCTTTTTTTGGTATTTTATTACTGTTAATTATTGGTAGTTGTTTTATTATATAAAGGCTGATATTATTATTGCTAACTTTCGTACGCATTATAAAATCGAGTATAAATGAATTTAAATTAGCACATAGAATCACTCCGTCTTTTTCAGTATCAGGTTCAATAAAATTTATAGAATTGCCTATTGCAACACCTGGTATTATTGCAGATATCAATGTTCTCTCGTTAGTTGAACTTGCAATACCTCTTATTCCAACGTACCAGTCAAATTTATATTCATCATTAACCTTGCCTTCATAATATTTTTTAGGGACATAATATCGATTTTGAATTTCATAATCATAACTGTTAAAATTATCAAGGGAAACATCGAGTGCATTACCTTGTTCAATATCTTTTTGTATTTGGGCTAAATCAAAAGTTGCAAATCGATGATTATAATTATAGATATTCTTAGCTTCATAAACAGGTATATAATTTAAATCATGGACATTTATTCCATTAAACAATTCCTTTGGAGCTCTTGATATATTTATCATTTCACTTACAAATCTGTATGGTGATTTATTTCTTTCATCATGGAGCACTTCACTTAATTTGTTTTTATATATTTTTAGGGCTAAATCAGCTTCAATTCTGTTTTTAAACTGAGGGCAATTTTTAGTATTAGGATTAAGAATTTTCACCTCTTCATAAGTGATATTAAACCTTTTTAGAGGATTTAATAATTCTTCAATTTTCCACAGTAAAAATGAAAATTGTGGCAAGGAATTTAAGTCATGACTAAGGGTTAAGAGTGTATATCTCATCATTCTGTGTATATCAAAGTACCCCTCATGATTTTCAAAATCAAAAAGTGATACTATTTTATTATTTTCAAGCAAATATTCAAAAAACAATTTACCCATATCATCTGAATAAATCCCACTCTGAACAATGAATCCTATTCTGCCATTTTTTGAAAGATTAGTCAAAGCAGCATCGGTGAAAATTCTATATAAGTTTCTATTCCCAATAGAAGACAACGGATACTTCCCGCTGTGAATTAAAAAATTAGAAAATTTATATACGCTTTTCTTATATTGCTCCCAGAAATTATAAACATTAAAATCACTCACTTTTAATCTTTCTATTTTTTGATTTCGTCTTTCAGAATCTTTGGTTGAACTAATATCTGGATAATAAGGTGCAAAAAATTGTTCTTGTTCTGGCTGTACTTTTTCCCATGGTGGATTTCCTAAAAAACAATCAAATCCACCTTTATTGAACACTTCGGGAAACTCTAAATGATAATGGAAGAAATTGTAATTATCAGCAATTTTTAAAATATTTTCAATCAATTCAGGCTTTACTGTTTGATTCTCTCTAAGGTTTTCTAGTGTTACATTTGTAGGATAAAATTCTAAATTAATTTCTGTCTTATCAATGAAAAAAGCAGATGTCCAAACATCAGCCATCAGCCAATCTTTAAACTTACGTTCCATTTTTTCCAACTGGTGGTATTCTTGCTCAGCTAAATCTACATCAGATACTTCTTCCTGTTTTCTATTATTTAATACTTCTCTTAATCTTAATAATTCATCGGTTTCATTGCGTTTAAACTGCAAACCATATTGTACAGAGGGTTGACTAACTCGACTCAGGATTTCCTGTTCTTTTCTTACTTTTTTCTTTAATTCTATGCAAATGGCAGGATTGTCATTACCAACTGGCTTATAGGCCTCTTCTGGTATGCCTTTTGTAATCAACTCAGGTGTGGCACCAATTAAGGAGTTACCACACTTAAGCTTATGATCTAAGAATGTCAGTGGCATATCAGGCAGTGATGCTGTAATCCATAAAGAAAATTTAGCAAGTTCTAATGCCATTGGATTTAAATCCACTCCATAAATACAATGCAACAGTACATCTCTTTTGGCTTCTCTAAGTTGATCTTCTGTAGGCCGTTCTTCATCACCCATACGAATTAGTGCAAGCTGTTCTCCCATTTTTTCTAAAGCCGCACAAATGAATGCTCCACTGCCGCAGGCAATATCAACTACCTTTAGATCTAATAAGGCATTCACTTTTTCTGCAATTGTTTGCTTTCCTTCAAGGGCATTATTAATTACTGGCACTAAAGCAGATTCTATTAACTGTGCAACTAGTCGGCTATCGGTATAATAAGAACCAGTCGTTTTACGATCAGTTCCCCTGTCATCCAAATAAAACTCACCCCTTTTAATTTCCCTTTTGTTAACCAATATATGTTCTTTGCTAAGCTTGGGTTCATAGTCCAGCAAGCTTTCATACACTGAGCCTAATTCATCAATTGCAAGGTTGGCATAATTTATACGGTTACTTAGGTTGTCGAGTTTGAAATAACTAAGCCGGTATATGGCATCGAGAAGAAATTTATTTTTTATAGTAAGGTCTTTTATGACCGCTATCTTCTTGTTAGAAAACAATTGTCCCCCAAAGGCATTTATTTTATCACCATTTTTAAACTCATATCCATTGGCAACAAGTTTAAAAGTAATTTTTAAGCCTTCCCATAAATCATGTTCTTCATCATGACTATAATTGCCACGTTCAGCCATTTCCCTCAATGCATTCAAGCTGTAGGTGCGAGCATAAATACTATTTCGTACTGGAAGCCAGCCCTTTTGTTCAGCAAACATGAGGAAGAGTAAGCGGTAAATGATGTTCAGAATTTCGGCATAAAAGCCCTTAACTTTCCCATTTTGAAATTCATCGGGGTCAAGGCTTTCTGCAAAACCATTTCCTAATTTTTCTATGGCTTCTATAACCTGGTCACGGAGTTTATTGCCAACCTTAACACCTGTTTCTCTTGATTTATTATGAAAGCTCTCCAGCAAACAATTGTCATCTACTTCAAGGGGATTGCCTTCTTCATCGTATTCAATTTCATGCTTGCCCTGGTATTGGTTTTCTATTCTTGAAGCATGCAAAATTCTAAATAACACCCGGAACTGTTCGGAATTGGCTGTTTCAAAAATGCTTTCTAAATCAAATTCCAAAAACCCTTTGGTAATGGAATGGTAGAAGTCACGAAGCAATCTTACCTTTTTACCATTGATTAAAATAGCCCATTGGTGATGACTAGTGTTGAGGAATTGCTGTAAACAATCCTGCGGACTTTTGTTAGAATGGGTACGGCTGTGTTTGTCTTTGGTATCAAAATCCTGTGTGGTGTTTACCATGTGAATCATCGGAGCATATTCACTATCCCAGCCTTTGTAAGGTATCTGATATTCTATACCCGATTCGCTTTTAATGTTGGAAGTAATGAACACTGGTTGATAGTCTAATACTTCTAAAAAGGGAAGTAACCATTTTTTACGGAGTGTGGCATTATCATATTCGTTGCCTATTATTTGCGTACGGTTTTCTTCCCAGCGTTCACGGAGTTTTTCAAAAGTAGAAGCAATTACATCATCTACTTTTTTAATCTCTGCTCCAAAGCTTTTATCTTTTACATACTCTGCTTTTGTTTCGTTAGCTAAAGCCATACAAAAGTCTTCTGTAATAATATTGCCGCTTGATTTTATAAAACTTAATGCCATGCTTTTGTAATGTTAAAGCGGTTGAATAATGGTTAGGGTTAACAAATCATGTCCCGCTTCCTCAATATGGATAATATCATTGAGCCAATCTGGTTGTTTGGTATCCTTACTATCTACCAATATTTTATTGTAGAGCTCCTGCCTTTCTTCAATCAGTTTTATTCTGCGTTCTTTAATTTTTCCATCAATTAATTTATCCAATCCTTGAAATGTCAAAGCATCATTTATTTGTTCTGTTAAATCAGCCTGAGCAATGCTATGGGTAGTTTGTGCGGGAATGAAATTGGTATTTGGTAAAGATCTTTCTGAATAACTATCTACAGCAATTGAAATTAATTCTTCTATTACCCGTTTTTCTTTCAGGCCAACCGTAAAGCGAACCAGAAAATTATATTGCCAGATTACTGCATCTACTTCTTTACAGAAGAAATATGCATTGCGACCATACAAACCTTTATTGGTAAAGAACTCTGCCTTTACCATTTCAATCATCTTACGAACGAAAGGATGGCCGGCATCTAAAATAATAGCATCGGGGTTAGTTAGAGCCAACTCCGGGTCGAAGGTTACTTTTTGAATATTATCACCAAAACGCTGTAAAATCAATCTTGCATCATTAATTGTAATTTCATAAAATCCAGATCCTTTATCAATCAGAGCAGAATTAAAACGTGATAAAGCTGCTTTTACGAAACTTAATACTTCATCCTGAGATCCAACAATTCGTTTGGTTTCTTCGATTCGTTTATCAATCTCGGGTAATTCAATATCTAAGCTGCTGTAAAAGGATTCTTCTTCAATTCTTTTCTTACGTTTCTTGTCATCTTCTGGTGAACTAAATGCCTGGCGAACGGCCTTTTTTGTTTCATCTAAGCCAGCAGAAGCAAATAGGTCAGGAAGGTTCGGATCAACCCCTTTTTTCCTGCTTTTCTTTCTGGTAGAAGCTTCGAGAATAATATTCTTCAATGATTCTTCATCACCAAAATAAGCTGCTGCATAGTCACGGTCCATTTCAATAGTCCGTTGTTTTTCTAGCAACAAATCGAGAATTTCCTTATCCATTGATTTATCTACTACCAATGTTCTAATATTAACTATTTCTCTTTTCTGGCCAATTCTGTCCACACGACCATTTCGTTGCTCTAAACGATTTGGATTCCAAGGTAATTCGTAATGTACCACATTGGAGGCAAGACGTTGTAAGTTCAATCCTTCTGAGATAACATCGGTTGCAATAAGGATGGCTTTTTTAGCCCGGTCAAATTTTCCAAAGATTTCGGTTCTTGCATTGAGACTCATATCGCCATGCATAATGAACGTGTCAAAATCTTTTGTTTTAAGATACCTCTCTAAATAGTCTAAGGTGTCTTTGTATTTGGTGAATATGATAACCTTCGGGTCTTTAGCAATTAGTTCTGGAAGAATATCATTTTTAAGTTTTTGCAATTTTTCATCATCCTTTGAAGTCAGTGTTTCACCAAATTCAATGATGCGCTTTAGTTCAGCAATTTCATCCTGGTTTAATGCTTCAAAATCCAAACGGAGGGAAGCCATCTCCTCTGTAATTCTTTCATCATCAGAAAACAAATCATATACATAGTTCTCCAGTGTTTCCTCTTCACTTTCGCTGAGGTTATCTACTTTATTTTGAATAGTTGAAATTCTATTCTCTAAAGACTTTAAAACAGCATAAGGTGAACTGATAGCTCTTTTTTGTAAGTGAATAGCAACCCAATTAGCTATGTTTCTTACCTTCTTAGAATCTTTTTCTTTAGCAGAATTTAAAATGAAATCACCATAGCGTTCAACAGCATCCAATAGTTGAATCAACTTTCCGTTAGCCTTTGGATCAATGATTACTTCTTTTTGATCCCGCTGTGGAAACGGAGATTTCTTGCCCTGCTTTTCATACCACGCTTCCAGTTTTTTTCTGTTACGTTGTATAACATTGTAACGAGCTTTAGATTTGTCGAATGTGATAGAACCATTACTGCTATAATGCACAATTTCGGGGTTAATTATTTCCAAGATACTTGCAAATGAATCTGAATAGCCATTGTGAGGAGTGGCTGTCAAAAACAATACGTTGGAAATTTTCTTGCTCAGGTCTTTTACTAATTCATAACGCTTTTGTTGTTTAGTTGCTTTCACATTGCTATGTGGCCTTGCACATAAATGTATTTCATCTACCAACATTAAATCCCATTGCTGTTCCTGAATTTGTTGTTTAATGTCGGGTGCTTTTGCATAATCAATTGACGCAATTACAAATTGAAAATATTGCCAAGGGTTTGCTCCTGCAGGTAATTCTTTTTCAAATTCTTTTCTGGAAAATGAATCAATGATAGTTGCTTTGATGTGAAAGAAATAATCAAGAGCTTCCTTCCACTGTTGCTTAAGGTTAGCAGGTGTTAGGAAGACTACACGTTTTACTTTTCCTCTCTGAATTAATTCGGAGATGATTAAACCTGCCTCCACTGTTTTTCCCAAACCTACATCATCACCAATCAACATTCTCGTAGTTGGTTTTTCTAAGGCTAATACTAAAGGAACCATTTGATAATTATATGGTACAACAGAGGAACGGTGCAAACTTAAGAAAGGGGCAGATCCATGTATTAAATCGAATTGATATGCTCTTAATAATAGTCGTTGTGCAGATAGATCGCCAGGAAGCTCTGCATTAATTTTTTCAAATCTTTCTTCACAAATATCTTCAACATCAGCAAGAAATATCCTCTGATCATTGGAGTCTCCTGTTATAGGTGTTGCCACTACTTCGATACCATCAAATTCATCAACTCGCCAAAGACGATTACGCAAGTTGACTATAATTCCAGGTTTAATATTTGTATTGATCATATTTTTTGAATTCTAATCGAAATTGATATTCTTATTTATCATTATTATTCATTAATTAATTCTGATACTTTCACCTCTAATACCTTAGCAATATTCAACAATGTATCAATACTCGGATTTGTCTGATTGTTACACCAATATGAGACACTCACCTTGCTAACACCTAACATGTTAGCTAAAACTTTCTGTTGAATGTGTTTTTCTTTTAAAACCTCATCTAATCTGAGTACTTTCTTCATCTAATTTCTATATTATAGGATAGATGCTCAAGTTAAGCAATATTTGATTTCATTCATTACCTTTATTTATAATTTGATTGACAATGAAGGTCGCAATTAACCTCATTTTTGGATTTATATTCCTGATTGGATGTTCTGACACCCAAGAGGTAAAACGTCCATTAAAATCGACCTATGTCCCGCCAACGATAAATTATAAAGGACAGTTCCGAAAGGGATATGTCAGGAAATCTGTAAGTACCAATCCAAACGCAATTAGAAACCAGTACAAGTCCAAATATTATTATGAGACTAGAGGTAAATACAGAAGGCATAGGACTAAGAATAATTAAAGTAAATTTGGGTATGGAAAATAAGATTTCATCAATTTTAGCAGGGGTATCCGGAGAATATTTTGTTGCTGCAGAACTATCTCGTAGAGGATATATATGCTCTGTTACATTAAAAAATACTAGAGGGATAGATATTTTAGTTTGCAATGAAGATGGCAGCAAAACATTAGGTGTCCAGGTAAAAACAAATCAAATTAACAAGAGAGAATGGATATTGAATGAGAAGTCTGAAAGGATGGATGATAAAAATCTTTTTTATGTTTTTGTAAATTTAATATCAAAAGACAAATTGCCTGAATTTTATATAGTACCGAGCAAAGTTGTTGCAAAGTATACTTCTACAAATCATAAAAAATGGCTAGAAACAAAGGGCGTAAAAGGACAAAAAAGAAATGATAGTTCAATGAGGAAATTTCAGGATAACAAACAAGAGTATCTTGGTAGGTGGGAATTACTCAAATTATAAAATTTATTCAAATCAAATTCCTCTTCCAAAACAGGAAAAGGTGGTCATTTTACCCATTTTGAGGTAGTACCTGAGGAGGTAAAAATATTTTGAGGGTCATTTATCAAAAAAAAATCACTAGTCCCCATTTCAACCTTTACCGAAACAGGATAAGGTTTATTGTTATCTCAAACGTGTTTCGTCCTGCCTGAATACCCAAGTAGGACATTCAGGATGAATAAAATACTCATACTCTACTATATACTTTTTATCCTTACTAATTGCTTGATACGTGTTCAATTCTTTTACATATTCATTTAAATCAATAGGTATCTTTTTGTAGTAACGTTTTACTGTGGCTATAGATAATCCTGATCTTTCAGCAACATTGTTTTGGGTAACTTTAATACCATCAAATATTAATTGATTCTTTGTTTCTATTATTTTATCAATTGAAGGATTTGACCTT
>JBIPLT010000225.1:0-5365 GCA_044368255.1 Flavobacteriales bacterium | reverse complement strand
ATTCCCGTTGTACATATTGAAGCGGGTTTACGATCATTTAATAAAAAAATGCCCGAAGAAGTAAATCGTATTTTATGCGATCATGTTTCTACTTTATTATTTTCTCCTACAAAAACAGGTATAGATAATTTAAAAAAGGAAGGGTTTTTATTGGGGAATTCGTCGCCATATTCAAACGATAATCCTAAAGTTTATCATAGCGGGGATGTGATGTATGACAATTCACTTTATTTCGCAGAAGTGTCAGAAAAAGAATTTTCGAAATATGAAAAATTCGGATTGAAGAAAGATAATTTCATTTTGGCAACGATACATCGCGATAATAATACAGATGATCCGAAAAGATTATCCGCTATTTTTAAAGCTTTTAATGATATTAGTAAAGAGAATGATTTAATCGTTTTCATACCTGTTCATCCCCGCACTAAAGCAAAGATGAAAGAGAATTTGAGTGATGATTTGAGAAAGGAAATTGAAAATAATCCAAAATTTGTTTTAACTGATCCAGTTTCATTTTTAGAAATAATTTCCCTAGAGAAAAATTGCAGAATGATTACCACCGATTCGGGCGGATTACAAAAAGAGGCTTTCTTTTTCAATAAACCTTGTGTGATTTTACGTGCGCAAACCGAGTGGGTAGAAATTGTTGAAGCGGGTGCAGCTATTTTAGCCGATGCGGATGAAAATAGAATTAAAGATGCTTGCAAAACCTTATTAGCTAAGAAATTTTCAGAATTGCCCCCACTTTACGGAGATGGAAAAGCAGCAGAATTCATTTGTGGTGAAATGTTAAAATGGTTGGCTTGATGCTGATTTATTGCGAACATAGAAATTCTAGAATTGATTATGCAATAAAAACATTTTGTTCTTTGGCAGGAATAAAAAATGTTAAAATTACTGCTGATGAGACTGTTTTCTCCAATGAAAATGGAGTAAAGTTGAATTATTCTGTCAAAAATATTGATTATGAACATCAAGTCGTTCCACATTCACTTTTGGTGGAAAAGGGAACGAAAAACCAAGAACTAAAAATTGATAATTGGGAAGAAACTCCCTGTTTTTTCAAAACTTCAGAGGGAAAACTGCCTTTTGATATTTTTGCAGCTTCGTTTTGGTTGTTGACTCGTTATGAAGAATATTTACCACATACAGCAGATAATCATTCGCGTTTTAGTGGTAAAGATTCTTTTTTATTCAAGAATAATTTATTGCTTCAACCATTAATTGAACAATGGGGAAAGAAATTGGTTGAGGTTTTAAAAATTGAAACAGAGAAAAAATTCATTGTAAAAACTTTGACTATCGATGTGGATAATGCTTTTGCTTTTGCACATAAAGGAATGGTTCGTTCATTGGGAGGAAGTGTAAGAAATCTAATTAAAACAGATTTCGGTGCATTTAAAGACCGCATTAAAGTGGCCAGTGGAAAAATGAAAGATCCTTTTGATACCTATGCATATATTTTAGAAAAAGCCAAAGAAAATAATGTGGATTTGAAATTCTTTTTTCTATTGGGAAATCAAGGTAAAAACGACACTAATCTTTCTCATCAAACCAAAGAATTAAGAGAAAAAATAAAATTCATTTCTCAATTTGCTCAATGTGGAATTCATCCTTCTTATCAATCCTTTTTAGATGAAAATAAAGTAAAAGAAGAAGTAAGTAGATTAGAAAATATCATTGGTCATAAAGTAACAATTTCTCGTCAGCATTTTTTAAGAATGCAATTGCCTAAATCTTATCAAATTCTCATCAATTGCGGAATCACCGAAGATCATACGATGGGATTTGCCGATGAACCCGGTTATCGCGCTGGAACATCACAGTCATTTTTATGGTATGATTTATCTAATGAAAAGGAAACGAATTTGCGTGTTTTTCCATTCGTGATGATGGATGCCACTTTAAAAAGATATTTAGTATTATCTCCCGAAAAAGCTTTAGAATATTCCCAGAATATTTATGATTCCCTAAAAAATACGGGTGGAAATTTTACTTTGCTGTGGCATAATGAATCGGTGAATGATTATTGGAAGTGGAAGGGATGGCAAAGGGTATTTGAGGGGCAGCTGAAAATCGAATAATGTAAATTGTAAAATGATAAATGTAAAATGCCGAATAAAAACGGAGTCTCTTTCCTCATTTTACCTTTTAAATTGGTCATTTTACATTCACTTTAAAAAAGGATTATTCCTCTTTTCATAACCAATCGTTGTCTCTGGTCCGTGACCTGGAAAAACGGTATAATCATCAGGGAGTGTGAATAATTTTTCGCGAATACTTTTAATCAAAGTAGGATGATCTCCGCCTGGTAAATCGGTGCGACCAATACTTTCTCGAAATAAACAATCCCCACCAATTACATATTTTTCTTTGTGATTGATGAAAACAATATGTCCAGGTGCGTGACCAGGTACAAATAAAATATCCAATTTTACATCTCCGAATTCAATCACATCACCTTCATTCAAATATTTCTCAGGAAGAGGTGATTCTTCTAAATTTCCTACCCCAAACATGTGTCCATAATTGGGCAAGGCTTTCATTATTGGTAAATCCAACTCATGAATTTCGGGTTTCAAGTTCCATTTATCGCAAACAAAGGCGTTTCCTAAAATATGATCAATATGGCAATGCGTATTCAACAAACGAACGGGTTTTAGTGCATTTTCCTTGATAAAATCTTCCAGTTCTTGTTTTTCATTGCGGTCAAAACAACCAGGATCAATAATGACACATTCATCCTTTGAGGCTATTACACTCATATTTTGTTGAAAAGGATTGAACGTAAAAATGACAGGTAGGCCCATTGAATAAGTTTAAGGAGCCAAAAATACTATAATTGCCACATTTTCGTTAATTTTACCATAAGAGTTATGAAGAAAATCCTTTTACTCATATTGACTGTTTTAACGGTGCTGATTGCTCAGGCACAATTCTACAATGGCTCCAACCAAGAGTTCGGTAAAAGTCGTGTTCAATTCAATCAATTTCTATGGCAGAGTTTTTCGTATGAAAGATTCAAAGTTTATTTTTATGCTGGAGGAAAAAATCATTCTATCTATGTGGCAAAAGCGGCTCATCAATATTTGTTAGAAATAGAAAAAGCATTAGATTATTTTTTGGATGAAAAATTAGAATTTGTGATTTACAATTCTCAAAGTCATTTCAAACAAAGTAATATTGGATTGGTAGGAGATAACCAAAATAATATTGGTGGTGTAACACGCATTGTGGGAAATAAAGTGTTTTTGTATTATGAAGGTGATCATCAAAAATTAGATGCCCAAATTAAAAGCGGAATCTCAAATGCCATACTTAATCACATGATGTATGGTGGTTCTTGGAAAGATGTTTTGAAAAATTCTACTTTACTTTCTTTGCCAAAATGGTTTGTGGAAGGATATGTTTCCTATATGGGAAGTAAATGGAATATCGACATTGAAAATAAAGTTAAGAATGGAATTAATACAAAAAAATTCAAACACATCACACGACAAGAAGGCGACGATGCTGTTGTGGCTGGTCATGCCATTTGGAATTATGTGGCTGAAGTATATGGTGAAGGAGTGATTCCAAACGTTCTTTACATGGCAAGAATTAGTAGAAATGTAGAAAGCGGTTTTTTATTTGTATTAGGAATTTCACTAAAAAAACTAAATGATGATTTTATAAAGTATTACGCTAATCGTTTTTTAGAAGATGATCGTGGAAGACAAGAAATAGGTGGAGAAAAGCTTACTATTAAAACTCGAGCAACTAGAAATTATTCTCAGTTCAAATTAAGTCCAGATGGAATGTTTGCTTCTTATGTTTCGAATGAGAGCGGACAATATCGTGTTTGGATTTATGATATTAAAGAAAATAAATCGAAACAAATTTTTAAAGCTGAACAAAAGTTAGATCGAGTGAACGACCAATCTTTTCCAGTGGTGGGATGGTATCCAATGGGTGGAGCTTTAACTTTTTTCATTGAGCATAAAGGTGAATTGAAAATGTATGTTTACAAGGTTGATGAAGAAAAATTAGATAAACGAAATGTTCCCAAGCTGGATAAAGTAATTTCATTTGATTATTCGGATGATGGTAGAAATATTATTTTTTCGGGAGTAGCAGATGGTAAAACTGATTTGTATTATTTCCGAATGATGAGTAATACAATGGAACAATTAACCAATGATATTTTTGATGATTTACAACCTAAATTTGTCAATAATTCTACAGCGGTAATTTTTGCTTCCAATAGAAAAACGGATACTATTCAATTGAAAGAACCAGAAATTAAGCCTTATTCGCATTTGACTGATATTTTCATTGTAGAATTAAAAGGAAAGACAAAATTACTGAAGAGAATTACCAACACTCTTTATGAAAACGAAACATGGCCCTCTCAATATGATTCAACCCGTTATACATTTTTAGGTGATGGAAATGGTTTAAGAAACCGTTATGTTTCATTTTATGATAGCACAATTGATTATATTGATACTGCCATTCACTATCGTTATTTCTCGCGAACAGAGCCGATGAGTAATTATAAAACAAATGTTTTAGAATACGATGTTAACGATAAAAAGGGAAAAGCAACTGTTTTGGTTTTAGAAAATGGCGAATACGGTTTTCATGTCCTTAAAAGAAAAGAAGATAAAATTTTTCCGATGGGTGAATTACAGGACACAAAATATAAGCAACTAGAAAAACAATTGGTGGCATTAAAAGATGGAAGTAGTGGATTAACGAAACCCGATAAAGTAAATGTAATTGAAAATACCAACAAGGATTCTAATGCAGTAGATATCGATAATTATATTTTCAAGGACGATAAACCTACTTATGAAAAGGTGGAAGTAACCATTAAAGAGAAAATGGATTCGAAAGATGCTTTGATAAAGAAGAAAGATGAATTTGAATTGCCTAATCAGTATATCTATAAAATTAATTTTATTTCAGATCAAATTGTTTCGCAGGTGGATAATAATTATCTCACACCAATGTATCAACGATTCAATGGTGATGCAGGATATTTTCAGCCGGGAATTAATGGATTATTTAAAATCGGTTTAACAGATGTTTTCGAAGATTATCGAATTATTGGGGGATTTAGATATTCTGGAGATTTTAGTAATAATGAATATTTGTTGGTGTTTGATGATTTATCCAAACAAGTGGATAAAAGATATAGCGTTTATCGACAATCATTCAATTCTTATTCTCGCGATTATAACATTACTAAAACTCTTTCACATGAAGCTAGAGCGCAATATAAATATCCATTTACAGAAACTTTATATTTAAGAGGAACACTTGGCTATAGAAATGATAGAGTGGTGACCTTGGCCACCGATTATCAAAATTTAGATAAACC
>JBIPLT010000448.1:0-5378 GCA_044368255.1 Flavobacteriales bacterium | reverse complement strand
ACCTTTCCAATTTAGATTCAATTGCTGCATTTGAAAAAAACTTTCAATCTGATAATATCAAAATTGACATATTAATTAATAATGCAGGTATTGGACCTGATTTAGATTTTGAATTGCCTGAAGCAATTTCTTTCCAAAAAACGTTTGATGTTAATGTGACGGGAACTACTTTATTTACTGAACAAATGTTACAGCACTTGAAGATAGGAGGTAAAATAATCAATATATCTTCTAAAATGGGATCAATTGATGTTTGCGAAAAAAATGATTCAGTTGCTTATAGAATGTCCAAGGCTGCACTCAATATGTATACTAAAATTTTAAGTAATAGACTAGAAGGCAAACAATTTGTTGCTTCTGTGCATCCTGGTTGGGTGAGAACGAATATTGCAAAGAGTAACGTCAATGGACGATTATCACCAGAAGAATCTGCTCAAAAAATATTTGAATTTATCTCACGGGATTTCAAAACGGGAACCTTTTGGAATGTAGAGACAGAAGCAGAGTGTGCTTGGTAAAAAATTCACCCCTGCTTTCCTTTTAAATACACAAAATCTGGTGAAAACCTGGCCAAAACTTACCCCAAATAAAAAGGGTCCCAGCAGTATTATTGCTGAAACCCTTTACTGTATTGTGTGGGCCCACCAGGGCATGATCCTGGGACCCCCTGATATGGTCAACTAGCTGATAATTATGTCTTTAGTAGTCATGGTTAACAGCTTTAGCTACTATAGTTAACGGATTGGATACCAAACTAGCTATAAAAAGAACTTGGAACAACCTCTTCCACTATTAAAAGGGGTACTAAAAACCAAGTTATGTCCACAACACTAATGTCATGTCAAGGGGATCTATCGAAATACATATAATCAATAACCCCATTTAACTTTATAAAGAAAGAGTACAAATTTTAAAATCTAAATATTAAAAAAATTAATTATATTTACATACTTACACAATCTGATTATATTAAAATTCTTTTTTAATGTTTAAGAAATATATTACAACAGCACTTTTGGTGTTAATCTTTAACCATGTTTATTCTCAATCAGACATACTATCTCCAGAATTAATTTCAATAAATCTCTCCCCTGATACTATTAATACAAAAACATCATCAGCAACTTTTACAATAAAAGTGGTTGCAAAAGATAACATAAGTGGACTTCCTAATGGCTATGCTGGTTATGTATCATTGAGATCTCCTACTGGCAAGTTAACTGATTCATATGCTTTATATTTTAAAGGAAAATTACAAGACACAGCAGTTGCAACTGCAAGTTTGCCGCAGTATTCAGAAGCAGGTATTTGGAAGGTTAACTATGTTTACTTAAAAGATAATGCAGGGAATGGGGCCAACTATAGCTATAGTTATACAGATTTTAAAATATATGGGAAAGACTTTTTAGCATTAGATGATAATGCTGAAATTAAAAACGGAGCTGCATTCTTAATACAAGACGCATATAATATAAAATCTAGATCTGCCGATCTGATTTCAACAATGAGTATTTCAGGAAACTCAAGCAGTTATCATGATATTAGATGGCAATACCAAAAGGGTGAACTTATTGGAGCGAATCCAGAAGAGCAAAATTTGGTAATTGTTGATGGCGCTGCAACACTTAGCAATGTTAATGGAGGCGGCAATCTTATCAATTTATCTCCAGGAACAAAATATTCATTTAGGTTAGTTTCTAAAAATAAGAATGGAAATATTCAGGACTTCAGCGACACAAAACAATTTATAACATTAGGAAATACTTCTCCTAAAATTTATGATACAAGTTTTTCCATTAAAGATTCTGTTAGTATAAATCGTATAGTAGGAAAAATTAGAAGTGTTGATATCGACGCAGATGCCTTAGTTTTTAAAATTAAATCAGGTAATACAAATGAAACATTCAAGATTGATTCTTTAGGCAACATATTTGTAAAAAATAAAATTGAATATGATAAGTCAAACAAATTTGATTTGCTAATTTCTGTAAATGACGGAATAGATTCTATCACAGCGAAGGCAACAATTAATATTACACCAATTCCTACTTTTAACCATTCTGGCGTTTTTGGGGTATGTACAGGTGATAGTCTAAAGGTTAATACAAATAAATATTCGGGTTATACTATTGTATGGTATAAGAATGGTCAAATTTTCAATAACCAAAATATTGATACAATTTATATAAAGGAGGCTACAAACTATCAAATTAAAATTATCAAAGGAGCTGATACTATTGCATCAGTAATTAAAACATTTGTTATAAATACTATACCTTCATCACCTTCTGCTTCAGCTAAAAATCTATGTCAAAATCAAGCAGGTGCTTCATTATCAGCAACTGCCACATCTGGGAACAGTTTGATTTGGTATGGAACAAACGCAACAGGAGGTTCATCAAGTACAACTGCCCCAATCATCTCAACTGCTATAACTGGAACCTTAGATTACTATGTTAGCCAAAAGAATACCACTACTGGATGCGAAAGTCCAAGAACAAAGTTATCAGTGACAATTAATCCATTACCAGTCTCACCTACAGTTAGAGATACCGCTTTTTGTCAAAATTCAACAAGTATAGTTTTGTCTGCAGGAGCAAGTTCAGGTAATAGCTTGTTATGGTATGGCGCAAATGCCACAGGAGGTTCTTCTAATGTAAATGCTACAGTTCCTATTGCAACTTCAACAGGATCTTATGCCTACTATGTTAGTCAAAAGAATAGCACAACTGGATGCGAAAGTCCGAGATCAAAAATTGGAGTGACTATAAATTCATTACCTATAGCCCCTGTAGTTAGAGATACCAATTATTGTAATAACGCAAGTTCTGATACTTTAAGATTTAATACAAGCACAGGAGCAACCTTATTATGGTATGGTACTAATGCAACAGGAGGAACAGGAACAAGCATAGCAATTAAACCAAGTACTGCTACTGTAGGAACCGTAAATTATTATCTCAGTCAAATCATAACAGCTACAGGTTGTGAAGGGCCAAGATCTAAAGTAGTTGTCATTACAAAACCATTACCTAACGCACCTACTATATCACGTGATACAGCTAATTATTTAGTCTCTGGAACTTCAGCAACAACATGGTATAAGGATGGAGCCGCTTTGACTGATACGGCACAAAAGTATAAACCTGCTTCTCCCGGATCATACACAGCAAAAACAACCTCTAATGGTTGCGCTAGTGTAATGAGCGCAGTTTATTACTATTTAGTAACCGATATAATTAATTTAAGCAAGGATGAGTTTATCAAACTTGCACCTAATCCATTTATCAATAAACTGAATTTTGATTTTGTGATAATGGGGTATCAAAAACTAAATATTGAAGTATTTTCACTTACTTCTGGCGTTAAAGTAGCAAGTATGCAAAATCTACAAGCAGGGTTACCGATTTATTTAGGTCAATTAGCGCCAGGAACTTACATTATAAATGTGACATCGAATGATAATAAAATATCCCATCAATTTAAAATGATAAAAATATAAAATCCCGGCCAGGTTTTGTGTTTTAAATTGAAAACAAGGGTGAATAGAGGTGAAGGGGCGCAATTGTTGGAACCAGATTAAATGTAGCTTAAATCTTATATTTAAGTCCCAAAAACTATTATAAAAAATTAATGTATGAAAAATCTAATAATTACGATAGGGGTTCTATTATTATTAGGCAATGAATTACAATCGCAAACAAGCGGAATTTTAAGCCAAAATTTAGTTATTTCTAAAGCTAACTCCCCATATGTACTAACAGGGGATTTACAAATACCTGAAAATTTGTCAATAACAATTAACGAAGGTGGTGAAATAAATGGCAATAACTTTCAAATAAGAACCAAGGGTGATTTTATAGTTAATGGAACAAAGCAAAACCCTGTGAAAATAAATAATATCACTTTAAATGCAATTGGAACAAATGGTGATTTAGGGTATTCAATAATTGATATAAATTACTCTATTATACGTAGATCCAAAATTTTAACGCCAACTGGAGACTCAGATAAGCCTAAAATTTTTAAATTAAAAAATTCGTATATTAATACCGAGAACCTTTTTTCTGGTAATAATTCTACAATTTATGGTTGGTATTTCCCCATTGAAATCAGTGGAAATATTTTTGAAAATGCCCCAACTATTATTGGCATAAATAGAAAAGAGCAGCAAATAAATATAGTAAATAATAATTTTAAGTCATGGCCAACTAATAGTTATTATAAAGGGGTAATAACATGGTATACTTATGATTCTTCAAAAGTGAATATAAAGTTTAATTGTTTTGGTGATACTTCAAAAGTTGCTGCTACATACTATTATTCAGAAAGTAATCAATTCAATATGAATTCAAACTATTGGGGTTCAAATAATAAAGATATAATTGATAAAATGATATATGATGGCAAAGATGATATTGCCTTTAAATCTTTAAATTATGAACCTTTTTTGAATGCGTGTCCAGTCGAAACGCCGAAATTTATTATCCCTAGAGTAAAAATGAGGCAATACGATATACAACTACTAAGCAAGCCGCCTCAAAAAAATTTCCTAATTGGGGGTATTGAATCTATTAATACAGATAGTTCATTATTTAACTTTTTGAGTATTAAATTAAAAAATAAAGCAGATTCGCAATATGTTTATTTAAATAATAATAATATTTTAATAAAGGATTCAACCAGATTTAACAAGGCAAACAATCCTTTAAAGATATATGTAGAGCTAGATAATGGAAATTCTATTAATACAGACTCAATTACTATTAACATGATTTGTCCAATTTTAAGTAAGCCTATTTTGCAAACAATTACGGCAAGTAAAGTTTTTTCATATTGTGAAGGTGATACCTTAAAACTAAATGTAAGTAGTGGTAATATCAACAAGGGTGATACTTTAAAATGGTATCTAGATAATAAGCTTGTTGGTAATTATAATCCCAATGGTATTTTAACTGCGTTCAATTTTACTGATTCTGGTAAATTATATGTAATAAAAACAGATAGCCTGGGCTGTAAAATTTCATCTGATACAGTTGCGTTGATAAAAAATCCAATTCCCCCTGCCCCACAATTGTTTAGAGACTCTGCAAATAATTTAGTGTCAAATTATGCAACAAATATTTGGGCACTCAACGGAACGCCATTACAACAATATAATTGGCCAGGTACAAATGTTAAATTAATTAAACCAGCATCCTCTGGTAATTATACCGTGTCAACTGTTCTAAAGGGATGTTATAGTTTAAAGAGTAGCTACTATTATTTAGTAACTGATATTATCAACTTAAGTAAAGATGAGTTTATCAAACTAGCACCGAATCCATTTGTCAATCAATTGAATTTTGACTTTGTGGTAAAGGGCTATCAAAAACTAA
>JBIPLT010000223.1:0-5408 GCA_044368255.1 Flavobacteriales bacterium | reverse complement strand
AAAAATTATTTCGAATGGCTGAATGGAAAATCTAATGATGTTCCAGTAATGTCGCATACGGTTTTCAAAAAATATGTTTCTCCACTCATTGATAAAGAACCATTGTTTTTAATCGTCATTGATAATCTTCGTTACGATCAATGGGAAATTCTTTGGCCATACCTCCGCGAATTTTTCAATAAGGAGGAAGAAGATTTGTATTTTAGTATTCTTCCAACAGCAACCCAATATGCTCGAAATTCTTTATTCGCTGGTTTACTTCCCTCTGAAATTCAAAAACGTTATCCAGATTTATGGATGAATGATGATGATGAAGGAGGAAAGAACATGCATGAAAAAGAATTCTTAGAAGGACAATTAAAAATGTTAGGCAAAAATGTAAAATCCTCCTACAATAAAATTACCAACCTAAATGCCGGTAAAAAATTAGTGGAGAATTTTAATAATTTGCTGAATAACGAACTTAATGTTATCGTTTATAATTTCGTGGATATGCTTTCGCATGCTCGAACGGAAATGGAAGTTATTCGAGAGTTAGCCGACAATGAACAAGCTTATCGCTCTATTACCAAATCTTGGTTTGAGCATTCTGCACTATTCGATATTTTCAAAAAAATCGCAGATAAAAAGGGTAGAGTAGTGATCACTACTGATCATGGAACTGTTCATGTAAAAGAACCTTCTAAAATTGTGGGAGATAGAAATACCAATACCAATCTTCGATACAAACAAGGAAAAAATTTGAATTACGAAAAGAAGGATGTTTTTGAAGTGAAAAATCCAGCAGATGCTTTTTTACCAAAAGTGAATGTGAGTACCACTTATGTTTTCGCTAAAGAAACTAAGTTTTTTGTTTACCCCAATAACTATAATCAGTTTGTAAACTATTATCAAAATACTTTCCAACATGGTGGAATTTCATTGGAAGAAATGATTATTCCGGTGGTGGTTTTGAAGGCGAAGTAAACCCCTCTGTCTCGTTCCTCGACATCTCCCCTAAGATAAGGGGAGATTTGCAACAGTTTTTATAATAAAAATCATCATTAATTAATTTAATTTTCCATCACAAGAACATAAATAATTAATATGGAGAATACAATCCTCCCCTTATCAAGGGGAAGAGTTGGATATCTCCGATTTAAAATTTTGCAATATTTAAATACAATTTGAATTAAATTTTGAATTTTTAAGGGCGCTTGTCTTTATTCCTTCCCTTGATAAGGGGAGGTGTCGAGTCTTCGAGACGGAGGGGCCCAAGTAAATTTTATATTATCTTTGCCTCAGTTCTTTGCAAACAGATAAGCTGTTCTATCGCTGGGAAGCAATTTTCAGAGGAAAGTCCGGGCAACACAGAGCAACACACTTCCTAACGGGAAGGCTTTATGAATGTAAATTCATAGGGACGGAAAGTGCAACAGAAATTATTCAGCCTGTCATTCTGAACTTGTTTCAGAATCTCGGTAATGGTGAAATCGCGAGGTAAGAGCTCACGCTTTGTATGGCAACATGCATCGAGGTAAACCCTGTGTGTTGAAAGGTCATGTAGGTTATGTATGGTTCGCCCTGAAGTTCGTTCGACTTTTTTACTCTTAGGAGTATGGCATAACGGGTGGACTGCTCGATCATACTTGTGAAGGTATGACTAGATAAATGATAGAATAGGGAGCAATCCTGATACAAAACCCGGCTTATAAGCTTATCTGCCTGCAAGGGAAATAAAATTCAAAATTATCAATTCAAGATTGTAAATTATTTCAACTGCTTCAATCCTCCCCTTATCTTAGAGGAGGTGCCGAGTCCTCAAGGCGGAGGGGTCCAACGTTTAATTTTCATTATTATAACTTTAATTTTTTGTTTTATTCCTCTCGTTCATGAGTATTTCATATGAGCCATCTGAGTAGTCTGTGGCCTCTTTTCATCATTCACCTAAAATTCGTTTAATTCGTGGCATGTATTTCCATTTACATCCCTAGTCTTTCCATCCCGAAGGGATAATTTGCGTTAATTTTTCTTTAATTATCTGCTTTAATTATTTTCTTCATCTGTGAAATCTGTGGTATCTGTGGCAGCATTGCAACTCTAAATCTAAAAATTCGTGTAATTAGTGTAATTCGTGGCTGAGAATTTTTGTAATTGAATCTGTTTATCCTATTTTTATAATCATGAATAACTTCCGCACCGAACTCAATCCAGAGCCATCTAAATTCAAGATTGGCTATGAAAACAAAACCATATTCATTGGTTCTTGCTTTTCCGAAAACATTAGTGCAACCATGAGCGAACACGGAATGCGTGTCATCAATAATCCATTCGGAATATTATTTCATCCTTCTGCTATTCTTGATTGTTTGGAGGCTATTATTATCAAAAAGAAATTCAATGGATCAGAATTTTTCTTGCACAACGAACGTTATCATCATTTTGCTTTGCATAGCGAACTTTCACACGCTTCATTAGAGAAAAGTGTAGAAGAAGCCAATACCCGAATTGAATTTGCGCATGAGTTTTTAAAAAATGCCTCTGCTTTATTTATTACTTTCGGCACTGCATGGGTATATGAACATAAATTATCTGGAACTACGGTTGCCAATTGTCATAAAATTCCTTCATCCGAATTCAATAAACGAAAATTAGGAGTGAATGATATTGTTTCTGAATTTTCCTATTCGATTAATCACCTTCGTAATTTCAATCCGGGATTAAAAATAATTTTAACCATTTCACCTGTTCGTCATCTAAAAGATGGATTCATCGAAAATTCTCATAGCAAGTCTACGTTGAATATTGCCGTGCACGAAATCATTCGCAGATTTGATAATACCGATTATTTTCCTGCTTATGAATTAGTGATGGATGATTTGCGTGATTACCGTTTTTACAATGAAGATATGGTTCATCCCACACAACAAGCTATTGATTATATTTTTTCAAAATTCTCGGATGTCTATTTCGAAGACGACACCAAAGAATTATTCAATAGAGTAGAGGAACTAAAAAAAGCAGCAGCTCACCGTCCTTTCAATCAAAATTCGGATGCACATGTCAAATTTTTGCAAGAGCAACTCAAAAAAATAGATGAACTCGCTACCGAAAAAAAATTGGCGCATTTAGATAGCTTGCGACAACAGTTTTTAGTGCAGATGAATTGAGGTTTTAGTAATAAGAAAAATCAATTATTCTCTTCTCTCTGCGTTCTCTGCGACTCTGCGTGCCATTTTCTTCAAATTTGCTGCTAGATTAAATCACTCCAACAAAAAATACAACCCTACAAATATTACACAAATCGATAGCGAAGATGCTCCATATAAAATCACTTCATATAAACTGGGAAAAGGATTGGCAATAGAAAACAAACAGCTCACAAATCCCATGAAAGCACCAATCATTAAAAACCGAAAACCGATTTTTTGTCGGCTAGCATAATATTGCTTTTTGAATTCTTTAATGTACAATTCAATCGTTTCTTCATCGAATCCTTCTTTTACTAAATCCTCTTGGATCTGTTCAGCTTCTTTGTGCTCATGAATCCATTTCTGGAGTTTCTCGTGGTCTATGTTGGTCGTTTCTGACATACTTTTTTCTTATAGCCTAAATTTAATTCAAATTATTATTCGTTTTTCTTTTGTTTTAATTTGAAAAAATGATTTTCATCAAGTTTTATTCATTGTCTTTCATTGCCGTGCGCCTATGATAAAGCGGTGGCGCAAGCATAAGGCAATCATTCGTTAAAATTATCATTAAACTTTTGTCTTTTATTCGCGCAATTCGTGGCTAAACATTTCTCCCTATCTTTATAAAAAATCCCCAATGCCCATCGACCAAACCTTCGATAAAATCATTTTCAAAAATTCTCCACTCCCAAAAGGCGAATACGAAAACTGCACTTTCAAAAACTCCGATTTTTCTAATGCCAATCTCTTTGAATATAAATTCACCGATTGCTCCTTTGAGATTTGTAATTTAAGCAATGCCAAAATTAATCAAGCTTCTTTTCGTGATTGTAAATTCTATAATGGTAAAATGTTAGGATTACTTTTTGACCAATGCGCTCCATTCGGGTTTTCGGTCTATTTTGAGAATTGTACATTGAATCATTCTTCCTTTTTCAAAGTGAAACTCAAAAAAACTCTTTTTCGTAATTGTCAATTGCAAGAAGTAGATTTTTCAGAAGCCGACTTAACCACCGCCAGTTTTGATAATTCGGATTTATCAGGAGCTATTTTTGAAAATTCTATTCTCGAAAAAGCCGATTTTCGTACCGCCACTAATTATTCCTTCAATCCAGAATTAAATAAAATGAAAAAAGCCAGATTTTCATTAAATGGTTTGCCAGGTCTTCTTGCTAAATATGATATTGAAATAGAAGATTAATTTTTTAACTAATTTTTTTGTAAGCCTATCCCAATCCTCCCCTTATCCTAGGGGAGGTGTCGAGTCTTCGAGACGGAGGGGTCTGAACTTTTTCTAATTATAACTGTACAGCTACTAAAACAACCAAATGAAATTTTTCCTTTTTTCCTTTTTCCTTTTGCATTCATTCCTCCTCTTCGCTCAACCAGGTGATGAATCAAAAATCATTAGAATCCGAGTTTTTAATTCTAAAGGCGAATTAATTTCTAATGAAACCAATAGATATGTTATCAAATGTCAATCAAAAAGTCAGTGGGGCGGAGATAAATTCGTGCCGCTTCCAGATTCAGAAATCAAATTTAAGAATGGTTTAGAAGTAGATGTTTCCTTTGGTGATTTTTTAGTTTTGACTATTCAGGATAAAAAAACATTAATGACGATTACTACTCAAGGTTCCATAGATTCAATAGTTCTAACAGACGGAAATTTTACTTTCAATCGTTATCAGAGTTATTTATATTCTTTTTATCCGGGCAAAGACCGAAAAATTACGAATTTGAACCTCCAAGATTTTATTGAGCCTAAATTCAATGGACCAGTATTTACATTAGAGGAATCAGAATATAATATGGATGGAAAAGTAAGTTCATGTCATGATTATGCCGAAAAAATTGAAGAAAAACACGGAGGAAATAATTGGGCAGATAATTCCTGCAATGATCAATGGCAAGAACCATTTATAGCGGAAAAGGAGTGGGTAAATTATTTGGCAGATAGTTTACATAACTCTCGAGTGGATCAAACGAGAATCATGCTTTATCCATTGCTGAAAAATAAATTGATTAAACATGATTTTTTTCTATTGGATCGATATTGGCATAAAATAAGTTTGAGCGAAGACGAAGGAAAAACCTGGACAGAAGTAATGCGCGTGATGGACGAATGGTATGTAAACCTTGTTTACTTCACAGACATTGAAAAAATAGGAATAGATGTTTCTAACAGTGGAGTAATGCTCCTTTCAGATTATGATTTGAAAGATTGGAAATATTATACGC
>JBIPLT010000222.1:0-5431 GCA_044368255.1 Flavobacteriales bacterium | reverse complement strand
AAAAGTGAAAGTGAGTTTTGAAAGAACTAATTATGTTCCTTCCACCGATTTGAAATTAACTTGGACCACCGATAATAATGAATTAGGAGCAACTTTGTTATCTTATAAAAAGAGTGGTGAAGATGGATATTTTATGTTGTTGGCATCGCCAGCAGTTCCCGATCAACAAGTGAAATCGAATAAATCCATCGTTTTTGTTTTGGATAGAAGTGGTTCGATGGCGGGAAAAAAAATGGAACAATCTAAAAAAGCATTAGAATTTGTATTGACGAATTTGAATGATGGTGATTTATTCAATATAGTAATGTATGATGATCGGGTGGAAACTTTTGAAACCAGATTACAAACTTTTAATAAGGACACGTATAAAAAAGCGTTGGATTTTGTGGCAGGAATTTCAGATGGTGGCGGAACAAATATTAGTGGAGGTCTCACAAAAGGATTGGAACTTTTACAAAAATCAGAACTTCCTTCTTATATAGTATTTCTCACGGATGGATTACCAACTGCTGGAGAAACGAATGAAAGTAAGATCGCATCTTTATGTAAAGATTCGAATAAAAATAAAACAAGACTTTTTGTTTTCGGAGTTGGAAATGATGTGAACGCAAGATTGCTGGATAGATTAAGTTCAGAAAATGGCGGAACAAGTGCTTATGTTAAACCAATGGAAGATATTGAAACTTCAGTGGCTTCTTTATATGGTAGCATTAGTAGTCCTTTATTAACGAATATTGAAATTACTACTGGTAAATTTAAATTGAGTAGTTCGTATCCAGAAACTTTACCCGATATGTTTAAGGGCGGACAAATTATTTGGGTAGGACGTTACAAAGATTCGGGAAAAGATAAAATGACGATAAAAGGAAAAGCAAATGGTGAAGAAAAAACATATGAATATGATGTAGAGTTTGCTAAAGAAGGAGAAAATAGTGATTTCTCCTATGTAGAAAAAATTTGGGCATCACGCAGAGTTGCACATTTAATTAATCAAATTGATTTGAACGGAAAAAATGATGAGTTATTAAATGAATTAGTGAAGTTGAGTAAAGATTATGGAATACTTACTCCATACACAGCATTTTTAGCAAGAGAAGAAATGGATTTTTCTTCTGTAAGAAATATACAGGATAATGAAAATTTCAATATTGATGAACTTTCGAAGGTTAGTGGAGAAGGAGCAGTTGCACAAAGAGGATATAAACAAGCAATGGCATCGAACACCACCGTTAATTATAATAATTCATCTGTAGATGTAGACGGAAAAGAAATTGCAATTACTACCATGAAAAATATCGGAGACAAAACTTTTTTCTTAAAAGACGGAAAATGGATTGAATCTACCTTAGATGAAGAAGCGCAGAAGAATGTGGTGAAGATAAAAGCGTTTAGTGATGATTATTTCAATTTGGCAAAAAACAACAATGCAGATTTTAATCAATATTTAGGAGCAGGCGATAATGTAGTCTTTAATATGAATGGTAAGAATTATGAAATTGCGAAATAGCAGCGACATTTATGTCGTTATAAAAAAAGAAAATCCAATTTATAACCTTGGGCTTCAGCCCGAGGAATAAAAACAAAAACAGATTCGGCTTTAGACATGAGAAATTCTAAAACCTCACACCTAATATATATAGTAACAGCCGGAATTTTTCGGCTGTTATTTTAAAAAGAGTTTATATTTTATATATAGGTATCATTTTATTTAATACTGTTTCTTCTCAAACTAAAATTAACGACACTTTAATATTTATTGGAAATTCTGGAATTTCTAATTATGATTTTATTGAAAATTATAAAGATTCAGTTTTGCAAGATGTAGACATAGAACTAATCCGAATGTTGCCTCCTTTTTGCACCAGCCGGCATGGAGGAACATTTGATACATATGATTGCAGTACTTATATCGAAAAAAAACTAGTTCGAAAACATGAATCTGGTTGGAAAATGAGTTTTAGATATTATAGAGACTATATATTACAAAGACTATCGAGTTATCAAAATGATTTCTGTAGAGGAGTTACCCAGTGATACTGTAAATCAAATTTTGGGCCTATTATTAGTAATTAAGTGTGTTTTAGTAAATATTTAAATCACTTAGATGATAGGCTTAAAGGTTAAAGAAATGTAAAATTTAGTCTAATCCTCCTGTTAATATTTGCTCAGTAAATATAATATAATCAGATATATGTATAATTTATTTGCTAGAAAATTTGGTTTTAGGTTCATCAATGATAATGTTCACTTATCAATTGTAAATACACAAATATAGATTAATGGTGGTAAATTAATTTTTAATTATCTATTTTTGCCTTGAATGAGAATCGCAGATTAAATTAATGTATTTGAATTAAATTAATTAGAAAACTAGAGAATTTAAAGAAAACCAATTTTTAGTTAATCTGTGTATGTTTTATTTAATAAAAAATAATTGAAACGCAAGTATAGTTGGTATGTTTAAAAAGCTCCTTCCCATTTTAATGTTCGCTTTTCTTAGCGATGTTAATGCACAAAGAACTACTCCTGTCAACGATGTTGACCAAAGTAAATTTTCAAAATCTGTTAATGAAAAGTTAGATCAGCAAGAATTAGGGGTGCATTCACATGCTGATGAGAATTTCGATGGAAAAGAAATTTTAAACAATGCTTTCCAAAATGGAAAATATGATTTTGATAGCCGAACCTATCCTCGTTTTGAAGAAAACAAAGGTCAATGGGAATCAAATATTAAAATCAGAACAAAGCTTAGTTCTGGTTTAATATATTTTGAACAAAATCGAATTGGTTTTCACTTTTATGAAAAGTCAAAAGCTTACGAAGCTATTCACAATGGTAATAATGAAGCTCAAATTGGAGAAGAGGTAACTTGGCAAAATTTCATTGGTGCTAACCAATCTCCTGAAATTACTTTTGGCGGAGAAAAAACTCAATATCAACAGTCTTATTTCTTAGGTAATGATGAGTCGAAATGGGCTTCAAATGTTAGTACCTATTCTCAGATCAATTATAAAAATTTATATCCTGGAATTGATCTAGTTTATAAATCATTTCAAAATTATTTAAAGTACGATTTTATTGTTAAAGCAGGGTCTAATCCTTCTTTGATAAAAGTACATTATGAGGGCGCACAAAAAACAGAATTATCTCAAAATGGAAATTTACAGGTTTCTGGTACATTAGGGGCAATTTGTGAATTTAAACCGATAGCTTATCAAATCATTAATGGAAAGCGCAAAGACATTCAGTGTAAGTTTAAATTAGAAAATAATGTTTTATCCTATAGTTTTCCGAATGGATATAACAATGCATATGAATTAATAATTGACCCTTCTTTAATTGCATCTACCTACACAGGATCCACAGCTGACAATTGGGGTTTTACAGCTACTTATGATGCTTTAGGGCATATGTATATAGGTGGAATAGCATTAGGATTAGGTTATCCAACAACAGTTGGAGCTTTTCAAACAACTTACAATGGTGGTGATGGATCTGGGGGTATTAATTGCGATATTACCTTAGGAGAATTTAACGCAACAGGTACCGCTTTACTTTCTGCATCTTATATTGGTGGTGCAGGAAACGAAACACCCCATAGTTTAGTTGTTAGAAGTAATGGAAATATTTACCTTTTTGGAAAAACTACTTCTAATAATTATCCAACAACGGCTGGTTGCTTTGATAATACTTATAATACAAATACGGATATTTTCGTTTCAAGATTGAATACGACATTTACCTCATTATTGTCCTCAACTTATGTTGGAGGAACTGGGATTGATGGAGCTGTGGTTAACAATAATTTTGCGGCTGCTGCAGCTGGTGAAATCCGTTTTCAATATGGTGATTCACACCGCGGTCAAATTGCATTGGATAATAGTAATAATGTTTATGTAGGAAGTAGTACTCGATCAGCAAATTTCCCATTTACTGCTGGATCTTTTGATAATACCTTAAGTGGAGCAAGTGACGGAGTAGTTTTTAAATTAAATAATACATTAACTACAATGGATTTTTCCACTTTCTTAGGTGGAAATGCCGAAGATGGAGTTTTTGGTATCACAGTAAATCCTACAACCAATGAGGTATTTGTTACAGGGGCTACAGCAAGTAATAACTTTCCAACTACTGCAGGAGTTATAGGTGGAGCCACTTTTGGTGGAATTGATGCATTTTGTACAAGGATAAACGCTACTGGAAGTGCATTAATAGCTTCTACTTACTTAGGAACTGCAAATAAAGATGGTGGTTTTTACAATGATTTAGATGCTGCTGGTAATATTTTAATTTATGGTTTAAGTTTTGGAGGTGCCTATCCTGTTACTGGTGGTACTTATTCGAATGCAAATACATGTCAATTTGTTCATTCTATTAATCCAACATTAACAACAACTAATTACTCAACAAAATTTGGTGCAGGTGCAACGGTTGCGAATATCTCACCAACTGCATTTTCTATTGACCCTTGTGGTAATTTAACCTGTGTTGGTTATGGTCGATATCTTGATGGAGGCGGTTCAGGAACAACTACAGGTATGCCAACCACCGCTGGAGCATTTCAAACAACAACAGATGGTAGTGACTTTTACTTTATTACTCTAGGGCCAGGGGCAACAACTCTTAAATATGCTTCCTTTTTTGGACAAAACGGGGGTGCTGGTGATCACGTAGATGGTGGTACTTGTGTGATGGATCCAAATGGTGTATTATATCAAGCTGTTTGTGCAAGTTGCGGTGGTGCCGATTTATTTCCAACTACACCTGGTGCGTTTTCAACTACAAATAATAGCACCAATTGTAACAATTCTGTTTTTAAATTTGACTTAGATGCTTACTCACCTGGTGCAGCAGCCATTGCTGGTTCCGCTACAGGTTGCGTTGGTGTTTCAGTTACGTTTACTAATAACTCAACTAATGCTGTTTCTTATTTATGGAATTTTGGAGATACTCAAACAAGTACTTTAACAAATCCTACACATGCGTATGCTTCGGCAGGAACATATACGATAAAATTAATTGCATATAATCCTTCAACTTGTGTTACTTCTGATACAGCAACTACAACAATTACAATTACTCAACCTACGGTTTCAATTTCTGTTTCCTCGGGAACAAACCCAACTTGTAGTGGTAATCCAGTGGGATTTACTGCTGCTGGTGCTGATACTTATGTTTGGAGTCCTGGTGGAATGACAACTTCAATTGTTTCAGTGAACCCTGGTTCAACAACCACATATTCTGTAATTGGTACACAAACAGCTACAGGTTGTACTGATACGGCATACTTAGCAGCAACAATAACAACTGCGCCTAGTGCAACCATATCATATGCTGGTTCTCCTTATTGTTCAAGTGTTGTCGGAGCACAAGCGGTAACAGTAACTGGAACTACAGGAGGGACGTTTTCGTCTAGCCCTGCTGGATTAAC
>JBIPLT010000220.1:0-5442 GCA_044368255.1 Flavobacteriales bacterium | reverse complement strand
CAAAATCGTATCGAAGCGTTGACTTAATTATTTCGAAATTAATAAAAAAAATGATTCGTATTTTCATCCTTCGATATGGTTTTCGAAGACTCAAACCTACTCAGGATGACCGAACATAAATAATGGAAAACATTAAAGGCATTTAATAAATAATAAAAAAAAATGATTCGTATTTTCATCCTTCGATATGGTTTTCGAAGACTCAAACCTACTCAGGATGACCAGATGTAATAAGTGGAAAAAACTGCAACTAAAACTCTGAACTTTCTTCCCTCATGGCTATTGGCTTTTCCCTCTTGCCTTTTTCTTGCCTTCTCCCTAAAACTTAAAAATCTGCTCAGGTGTGATACAAAAATCCAATTTCACATCCCAATCACTAGTATCCGTAATTAATTTTACGGGAGGAAAAAGCGATAATCCAATCTTAATCGTTTTGGAATTCATTTGCTTTAAATAACGATCATAAAATCCTTTTCCATAACCCACTCGATAACCATTTTCATCAAAACAAAGAAGAGGAACTAACACCATTGTATATTCTTCAGGTAAAATCACTCTTCCGTTTTGTGGTTCTGGAATTCCGAGTTTATTAATTTTCATTTTCGAATCGAGTGTATACTCATAACTCGTCATGGTCAAAGCTTTAAAATCACTTTTTGGAACACCAATTTTCACTTGAGGAAAATCCCTCAGCATTCGGTTGATGATATGAAAAGTGTTCAATTCATTGTGTCGTGCAATGGAAAGAAAAATATGTAATGCTTCTTGTGATTGAATATCGAAATTCTGGAATAGTTGTGCTGCGATGCTCTGACTCTTATCTTCCAGTTCACCGGTAGATAGAGAAGCCATTTTATTCAAGAATTGATTACGTAGTGTTTCTTTGTCCATTTAAATTATTCCTAAAGCGAGTGCAAAGGAAAAAATAATGATCATAATAGCTACCATTATTTGTAAAGATTGCATGGTAACTTTTTTCAACAATTTATTGCCAATAAATGCTCCTGCAAAAGCAGCTAGCGTAGCTGAAAGTATATAGGGAAAGTTTTCTTCTAGATTGAAACCAGTCATTTTTTCACCGTAAACTCCTAACCTAGTGATATCAATCATGCAAGCAATGAATACACCTGTTGCAATGAAAACTTCCTTTTTCAGGCCCAATTTCATCATAAATAGGCTTCGTAAAGCGCCTTGATGACCTGTAAGTCCGCCAAAAAAACCACTTAATATCCCACCAAGAGGTAAATGTTTGTCAGTAACATTTATTTTTATGAACGGAATAATTTCTAAAAGAGCGAAGAAAATCAATAAAGCAGCTACCAGTAATTTTAACAGTTCTAGTTGTAATTCAACTTCTCCTAAATGATATCTTGTGATGACGATAGTACTAATAGAGAACAGAAGAATAGAGCCGGCAAACGAACCAATCATTGCCGGAAGTCCAAATTTCAAGGCAATTTTAAAATCGATACTCTTAAAAAGTAAAGAGAGTTTGAAAAGATTATTAAGAAAATGAACAATCGCGGTCATAGCGATGGCCAGAATAGGCTCGAAAAAAAACATGAACACAGGAGCGAGAATAGTTCCTAATCCGAAACCAGAAAAGAAAGTCAGCATTGAGGCGCCAAATGAAACAAGGATAATTATAATTAGATCTGAATTCATTATCACATTCCGGGTATAATTGAACCAGCAGCCCCTTTCATTTCTATTTCATGCACAACTTCTGCTTTATCTAAAGCATTTTGCAAAGCAATGACTATATAATCTTCTAACTCTTCTTTATCGAGCGAATCTAAATCGTTTTGAATGGTAACTGAAATTACTTTGCGATTTCTATTCATTTTAACTTTCACTTTTTCTTGAGGCGAATTTCCCTCTACAAAGGTATGATCTAGACGGTTTTTTGCTTCTTCCATCATCACCTTCATCTGTTTCATTTGTTCCATGAAATTATCCATCATCAACTATAGTTTAAGACAAATATAAGGCAAAGAAATTAAGGATTTATTTCTTAGGGCAAGACTTACAACGCTTGCCTTTTTTATGGCTCTTGCAACATTTTTTCTTTTTGCCTTCCATACCTGGCAAATCCATCAACGGACAAGCACAAACAAAATTTGCTTTCTTTTCAGCGTTAATATCAAAATCTAGTTCGTTCACATGGCAAAAGTAAATCGATTTTAAAATAAAGCCAATACCCTAAAAAGGGTATATATGGTTAGCTATTTCTTGTATTCCCAAAAGCAAACAAGTAAAGTCATACGGTAAATCTAGATGGAAAATTTTTAACTAAAGTTCATTTTTTCTTAACTGTTTTTCAGACAGAAAAACTCACTTCTTGCCATAATAAATTGATGGACTTACAACTACTTTATTATTTCTCTTTTTCCTCTACCACAACGCCCATTGAACAGAATTTTTCAATTCTAGAATCAACTAATTTATTTGCCGGAATTTTAGCTAGCGCTTTCAAATGTTTAACGACTTCCTTTTTTACTAATTCATGAACTCCAGGAATATCAGAGTGAGCGCCACCAGAAGGTTCTTTAATGATTCCATCCACTAAATTTTGCTTTAGCATATCTTCAGGTGTTAACTTCAGCGCATTAGCTGCTTTCTCTTTATGCTCCCAGCTTCTCCATAAAATGGACGAACAAGACTCTGGAGAAATAACCGAATACCATGTATTTTCTAGCATCAAAACTTTATCTCCTACACCAATTCCTAAGGCACCACCAGAGGCTCCTTCGCCTAAAATAATACAAATTACAGGTACTTTCAATCGCATCATTTCATAAATGTTTCTTGCGATCGCTTCACCTTGACCGCGTTCTTCAGCTTCTAATCCAGGATAGGCACCAGGAGTATCGATTAAGGTTACAATCGGTTTATTAAATTTCTCCGCCAATTTCATTAATCGTAAAGCTTTTCTATATCCTTCGGGATTCGCCATTCCGAAATTACGGTATTGGCGCATTTTTAAATTAATTCCTTTTTGGTGACCAATAAACATTACTGATTGCTTATCAATAAATCCAAATCCACCTACAATAGCTTTATCGTCTTTTACAGTACGGTCGCCGTGTAATTCTTGAAAAGTATTTCCAGTCATATAATTGATATACGAAAGAGAATACGGACGATCTGGGTGGCGCGAAACTTGAACACGTTGCCATGGCGTAAGATTAGAAAAAATTTCTTTTTTCGTTTTTTCTAATTTGTTCTCTAATTCGCTAATGGTTTTTGAAACATCCACTTCGCTTTTCTCTCCGATTGTTTTGGCTTCCTCAATTTGAAGAATTAAATCTTCTATCGGTTTTTCAAAATCAAGATATATTGGCATAATTTGTTTTCCTTTCGGGTGCCAAATTACAAATTTTTGAAATGCGAATGCTCAAAAATAAAAAAACTAACCAACGTGTAGCTGATTAGTTTTCAAACCCTTAATGTAAAGTATTATTGTCCCAGATAAGCCTTAAGTAATTTACTTCGAGAAGTATGCTTCAATCTTCTTACCGCTTTTTCTTTGATTTGACGCACACGTTCACGAGTTAAATCAAATCTTTCTCCAATTTCTTCTAACGTTAATGGATGACTACCATTTAATCCGAAATATAATCTAACAACATCCGCTTCTCTTTGAGTTAAAGTTGAAAGTGATCTCTCGATTTCCTTTCTCAGCGAGTCCTTCATCAGAACATTATCCGGCTTGGGAGAATCCTCGCCCGCCAAAACATCTAACATGGTACTACTATCATCATCGCCATCTTTCAACGGTGCATCCATAGAAATATGTCGACCAGAATATCTCATGGCATGTTTCACATCTTCGGGTGAAACCTCCAATACATCTGCTAGCTCAATTTCATTAGGCGGACGTTCATATTGCTGTTCTAATTTAGAAAAAGCTTTATTTATTTTATTAATTGAACCAATTTTATTTAATGGTAAACGCACAATTCGTGATTGCTCAGCCAACGCTTGCAAAATGGATTGTCGAATCCACCAAACTGCATAGGATATAAATTTAAATCCTCGAGTTTCATCAAAACGCTGAGCGGCTTTAATCAAACCAAGGTTTCCTTCATTAATTAAATCGGGCAAAGTCAATCCTTGATTTTGATATTGTTTTGATACAGAAACAACGAATCTTAAATTAGCACGAGTGAGTTTTTCTAATGCAGCTTGATCACCCATTTTGATTCTTCGAGCAAGATCTACTTCTTGCTCTGCTGTAATCAAATTTTCACGGCCAATTTCTTGCAAATACTTATCTAATGATAAAGTTTCGCGATTGGTTACCTGTTTGGTTATTTTTAGTTGTCGCATCCGTTTAGAATATTTATCGGAATTTATTATCTGAAACGAAACGATATACCTTTAAGTTACAATTGTTCAGAACAAATTGAAAAAACGGTCTGTATTCAGATATTCAGCTATTTAAATTTAAAAGAGGAAGTTATTTTACGGATAAAAAATCTCGAAGAAATAAATTAGATTTGACGGTTGAGAAAAAAATGAAAAAATGCAATTTTCATTTCCATATTTCAAAAAAATTGAATTCAGATTTTTGGTTGATTGATTTAAAAACTAGGCACCCTATTTTCTATGAAAAATTTACTTTTTTTATTCTTGCTCATTCCAAATTTAATTTGGTCACAAAGAGGTGTTGACGGAGCCAGATCTATTAGTGGAACGGTTATCGTTAATGAATACACCGCATTAACAGCAAATGTTGCAACTGGTGCAACTGTGTTAACCGTATCAGCAAATACGTTAAATGCAAACAATCGTTTTGGAACAGGAAATATATTAGCGCAAGGTGATTTGATTATGATTTATCAAGCTCAAGGTGCAACTATGGATGCAACAACAGAACCATTTGGTGCCTTTTCTAATCCAAATAACTCCACTTGGGGAGCCATATTAAGTGCAGCTAACTATAATAATGCAGGAAATTATGAATTTGCAGAAGTAGTTTCTGTTGGAGGAACAACTAGTATTACTATTTCATGTGGATTAAGAAACTCCTACACTGCTTCAGGAAAAGTTCAAGTTATTCGTGTTCCAAGATATACTACTTTGACCGTTACAGGAACTGGAATATTAACCGGTGACGCTTGGAATGGAACTGTTGGTGGTTTAGTAGTGGTTGAAGTGGATGGGGCAACTACCATTCAAGCTGGAGGCACAATTACCTCTTCCAATTTAGGTTTTAGAGGAGGTCAATGCACAGAAGATAATTCAGTGATTGGAGGAAGTTATTTCGCTACCAATAATAACAATGAAGGAGCAGAAAAAGGTGAAAGTATTGCAGGATTTACAACCGAATATCAAGCTGTAACTGCGCAATATTGTATGGGTGCACCAGCTAATGGTGGCGGAGGTGGAACTTCGCATAATTCTGGTGGAGGTGGAGGTGCAAATGCAGGAACAGGA
>JBIPLT010000221.1:0-5442 GCA_044368255.1 Flavobacteriales bacterium | reverse complement strand
ATTGGCTTTGCCAAGACTGTACACTTTTGGTGTGCCTGAAGAGTTAACTCAAGAAATTTCTATTGGCAAAAGAGTCATTGTTCAATTTGGCGCTCAACGATTTTATACAGCCATCATCAATAAAGTTCATGCTGAAAAACCAAAAGCATATGAAGTAAAACCAATTGATTCGATTTTAGATAAAAATCCAATTGTAACTCAAAAACAATTAAATTTTTGGCAATGGATGGCCGATTATTACCTCTGCACGTTGGGTGATGTGATGCAAGCTGCTTTGCCTTCTAGTTTGAAATTAGCCAGTGAAACAGTGATTATGATTCATCCGGATTTTACGGGTGCCATTGATGATTTATCGAGTGAAGAATTAAAAGTAATTGAAGCATTAGAAGTGCGTGATAAATTATCGGTTAAAGATATTATTGGAATTGTAAATAAAAAATCAGTTCTGACATTGATTAAAAATATGTCGGAGAAAAATTTGGTAACCACCGAAGAAGAAATCAAATTACGTTATCGTCCTAAAATGGAAAATTTCATTCGTTTGAGTGAGGCTTTTCAAGACGAAAAATCAATCCAACAATTTTTTGAAACATCCGAAAAAAAATCTCCTAAACAAACGGATGTGATGATGCAATTTTTGCAATTATCGGGGAAATTTACCAAGAATGAAAATGAAGTAAAAAAATCAATTTTGGTGGAGAAATTATTGAGCGCTTCTTCACTCGATACCTTAATTAAAAAAGGAATTTTTGAGATTTACGCCAAGCGAACCGATCGATTAAAAGATAATTCAAAAGAAATCAATGAACCTAAATCATTGAATGAAATTCAAATTACCGCTTTAAAAGAAGTTAAAGAAAATTTTTCGGAGGAGAAAACTACTTTATTGCACGGAGTCACTGGCTCAGGAAAAACAGAAGTTTATATTCATCTCATTGAAGAAACCTTAAGTCAAGGAAAACAAGTTTTGTATTTATTACCTGAAATTGCTTTAACCACACAAATCATTGCAAGATTAAAAAAGCATTTTGGAAATAAAGTAGGAATTTATCATTCTCGATTCAATGAAAATGAGAGAGCAGAAGTTTGGGAACGCACCAATAAAATCGGAGAAAATTCATTTGAAATAATTATTGGCGCACGTTCGTCCATTTTTCTCCCTTATCGTGATTTAGGATTAATTATTGTGGATGAAGAACATGAAAGTTCCTATAAGCAACAAGATCCTGATCCAAGATATCAAGCAAGAGATTGCGCTATTGTATTAGCGGCATCCTTTCATGCAAACGTATTATTGGGAAGTGCAACTCCATCAATAGAAACTTATTTTCAAGCCACACAAGGTAAATATGGTTTTGTAAAATTGGATAAACGATTTGGCGGAATTCAAATGCCCGAAATAAGAGTGGTTGATATGAAAGAAGCAAAGAAATCCAAAACCATGCGAGAAGGATTTTCTGAAACACTCTTAGAAGCAATCAGAACAGCTTTAGATAAAAAAGAACAAGTCATTTTATTTCAAAACAGAAGAGGTTACACCCCACAATGGAATTGTGAATTATGTGCATGGGTTCCTAAATGTAAACATTGCGATGTAAGTCTTACTTATCATAAATTCAAGCACTATTTGGTTTGTCATTATTGCGGAACTAATTATCCACCTCCTACTCGGTGTGATGCTTGTGGTAGCACCAAATTGAAAATGGTAGGCATTGGCACAGAAAAAATAGAAGAAGAATTAGGATTATTTTTACCAGGAGTAAAAGTAGCCAGAATGGATTTGGATACCACTCGATCTAAAAATGCTTATTACCAATTAATCTCAGATTTTGAAGATAAAAAAATTGATATTTTAGTGGGAACGCAAATGGTAACAAAAGGTTTGGATTTCGATAATGTTTCGTTGGTAGGAATTTTACATGCTGATCCGATGTTGAACTATCCTGATTTTCGATCTTTTGAAAGAGCTTATCAATTGTTTGCACAAGTTTCGGGACGTGCTGGAAGAAAAAACAAAAGAGGATTAGTTTATATTCAAGCACAAAATTCGGATCATTGGATTATTCAAAAAGTAATTCGCAATGATTATGAAGGAATGGTAAAACAGGAATTACTAGAAAGAAAAAACTTTTTATATCCTCCGTATGTCAAATTAATTACCATCACTTTAAAACACAAGAACCAAGAAAAAGTAAATGAAGCTGCAAAAAAAATGGCGGAGTGGTTGCGTGAAAAGTTAAACAAAAGAGTATTAGGACCCGAAAAACCAGCTGTTGGAAGAGTAAAAGACTATTACATAAAGACAATAATTGTTAAAATTGAGAGAGGAAAAGAATTCAATAGTTTCAAACAATTCGTACGTGAAACCATCGATAAATTCAATACAGACACTTCATTACGAAGCACAAAGGTAGATTGTGACGTAGATCCATATTAATTTTTTTTCACATCAAATACTTCATATTTTTACTTACAATACCCTAAACAAGGCATTGTAACCAGAGCAATGTAGTGTATCTTTGCGCCAGATAACATTAACTGAAAAGTTATAAAAAATACACCATGAGTACTCAATCTATTCGATTCGGAAGTAACCAAAAAGACTTTTATTTAACTCTTAAAAAAAGAGTTGACACTTACTTCAAAGAAAAAAACATTTCTCCCTACGGAAACTACACCATGATTATTAAAACCATTCTGATGTATGCTATTTATTTAGTTCCTTTTGTTTTAATTCTAAATAATACGTTTGATAGCGTATGGCTAAATATTTTAATGGTTATTACCATGGGAGTGGGAATGGCAGGATTAGGCCTAGCAGTGATGCACGATGCTAATCATGGTGGTTATTCTAAAAACAAAAAGTTTAATCAGCTAGTTTCTTATACAATGACTTTAATTGGAGGATCTAGTTTTAATTGGAAAATTCAACACAATCATTTGCATCATATGTACACCAACGTGGAAGGACACGATGAAGACATTGCTCCATTAGGATTTTTACGTTTTTCACCTCATGCTAAAAAAATGAAGATTCATAAACTTCAATTTATTTATGCATGGTTTTTCTATGGTTTAATGACCTTGATGTGGGCTTTAACTAAAGATTACCAACAAATTTTTAGATACAGAAGAATGGGTTTAATAAAATCTGATGCTGAATACAAAAAAGAATTATTCAAATTGTTCGTAAGCAAATTAATTTATTACGCTATTTTCTTAGTTCTACCTTTCTTAGTTACTGATTATAATGTTTGGCAAATTTTACTTGGATTTTTTATCATGCACTTCGTTTGTGGTTTGATATTAGCCGTTATTTTTCAATTAGCACATGTTGTTGAAGAAACTAATTTTCCATTACCTGATGATGCAGGACAATTAGAAAATAATTGGGCCATCCACCAATTGTATACTACGGCAGATTTTGCTGGTAAAAATAAATTATTAACCTGGTATTCTGGTGGATTAAACTATCAAGTAGAACACCATTTATTTCCTACTATTTGTCATATTCACTATGCAAAAATTGCTAAAATAGTAAGAGATACAGCTCAAGAATTTAATCTTCCCTATCATTCACATTCTAGTTTTTGGATTGCTTTACGAAGCCATTCTAATATGCTTTATAATTTAGGAAGAGCTTAAGAAAATAAATCCACCATTTTTAACTCCTTATCGTAGATCAATGTATCGGATAGGGAGTTTTTATTTCCGGCCGGTTGATGTTTGTTCACTCCTATCATTTTAATTTTTCCAGAAGCTAAATCTTTTTTGATTTCAGAAGCAGAAATATAAATATCTTTTTGAATCATTTCATTCTTCATGGAAGCTGCATATCCCCCATTTTTTTCCACCTCTTGAAATTTCTTCCAAGATAATTTAACGAGTTCATTCGTTACTGTTTCGATATAGCTTGCACCAACTGCTGCATCCGAAACCTTATTTAAAAACCCTTCTTCTTTAATCACCAACTGAACATTTCGAGAAATTCTTTCTGATTGTTCGGCTTGGGAATAAGAATGGATAAATATTGAGTCTGCTCCGCCTAAAGCAGCTGAAATGGCCTGAAAACTGGCTCTAATCAGATTATTATTTACATCATCCTTGGCCAACCACATCTTTGAAGTTTCCACATGAACAAATACGGCAATCGCATTTCCAGGCAAATATTGATTCGTTACATTTTTCCAAAGCAATCGAAAAGCGCGAATTTTAGCGATTTCAAAAAAGAAATTAGGACCTACAGCCAATGAAAAACGAATAGAAGAAATGGCTTTTTCAACTGAAATACCAGAATCAATTAATTTATCTAATTGCTCCTTCCCTTCTGAAATGGCAAAAGCTAATTGTTGATGAATATTCGCTCCAGCATTGTGAAATTTGGCTCCATCGATACAAATAGATTGCATTTTTGAAAAAGAATGTTGGCTGACTGTTTTTAAATAAAAACAACCACGTAATTCTGATGTATCAATCTTGATTTTTTCACAATACTCAGATAAAATACGAATGATATTTTCACCCGCATTTTTAAAATTTACTTCAATATAATTGATTCCGATTTCCTTCAAAAGAATTTCCAAATCACTTACCTTTTTAATTTCTCCAATGAAAGTTAATGAACTTGCTCCTGAATTTAAAAAGGACAAGGCCGTTTCATTCGCTTTTTTGAAATCTGTAATAACAATTTCATCATTGATTTCCCAATCATTTCCATGTGAAAGAATATTCAATTTTGAATTCGATTCTCCATGATAAAACGGAGAAACATCAATTCCTTCATTCGTTTTCCAAGTAAGAATTTTTCGAAAATCTCCCGTCTTCACTTCTTTTTGAAAGGCTGCGGCAAATTCTTCCTCCGAACACGATTTAAATTGTTCCGTTAATTTCATTAAGCCAAAATGGTTTTAATCGTTGATTCAATGATTTTATCGGCTCCCGCTTTGTCAGATGATTCAGCATAAATACGCAATACAGGTTCGGTTCCCGATGCGCGAATCATTACCCATTCATCGTTATCAAAATAATATTTAAATCCATCAATCGATTCTACTTTATTCACTTTGTAATTTCCAAAAGCAGCATACCCTTCTCCATTGGTTTGTTTCACGATTTTTTGTTTCACTTCTTCTTTCAGATGCAAATCGTTTCTTTCGAATGAAAAAGAGCCCGTAATTTCATACACTTCTTTGATCAATTCTTCTAATGTTTTTCCGCTCTTGGCCATAAATTCCCAAATGATCAATCCCATCCAAATTCCATCACGCTCTGGAATATGTCCGGTTACGGCAATTCCTCCCGATTCTTCTCCGCGCTCAATAATATTATCTTCTTCTACCATAATTCCCGCAATGTATTTGAAACCAATTTTTACAACTTCTGATTCTAAATTATAATGATCACACATCTTTTTCACTCTAGGAGTGGTAGAAAATGCGGTCA
>JBIPLT010000218.1:0-5475 GCA_044368255.1 Flavobacteriales bacterium | reverse complement strand
CACCTATTTTTTTGTAATTGATTTAAATTCTGGATCTGATGCTGATATTTATAACGGATCCGTAACAATTGTGTATTGATGAAAAAAATATTTTTTATATTATTTTTTATTCCTGTGATGAGTTTTGCTCAGCAAATTCCTCAATATTCACAATTTTTATTTAATCATTTTGGTATCAATCCAGCGGTAGCCGGAACCAACGATTGTGTAGATATGCGTTTAGGTTATCGGGCTCAATGGGTGGGTTTTGATGGAGCTCCTAAAACTGCTTTTGCTAACTTACATGCTCGTATTCCAAAAGGTAAAAGAGGGGGAAGTATTTATCGTTTTCATGCAGTTGGAATTAATGTTTATTCTGACGGAATTGGCCCAGTGGGTAAAACACATGTTTCATTGGCCTATGCTATCAATTTTAAAGCGGGAAGAAGAAATAGATTTGCATTTGGAATTTTTGCAGGATTTGATCAATATCGATTTAATGCTAGTAAAGTAACTTTAGCAGTAACCCCTGATAATGCCATTTCTGGCTCTCAAGCTGTTTTTATTGTACCTGATGTTTCTCCTGGATTATTGTATTATACGGAAAATCGGAGTTCATACATCAGTTTTACCATGCCACAATTATTAAAAAATAAAATTAAAATTTTTCCAGATACTAAATTTACTCATCACTATGTTTTGATGGCTGGAAAAAAATGGGCATCACGAAGTTCTGATTTAGCACTTACCCCATCTGTAGCATTAAAATTTGCTCCGTGGTCACCCCTTGCTATTGATGTTAATGTGCTTTTTGATTATACTACAAATATTCAATTTGGAGCTACTTGGAGAAATACTGATGCCATTGCATTAATGTGCAAGGTAAATTTCTTAAAATATTTTTCTTTTGGTTATGCGTATGATTTCACTACCTCTAAAATTCGTCTCGCTAGTTCTAATACTCATGAAATTATACTGGGAATCAGTGCGTGCCCTAAACAAAGTTACGATCCCGCGGCATGTCCAGTTTTTTGATTGACGGTTAATATTTTAATTTTATTCATCCCTTAAGCCATTTTAATCCAATTTTATCACAATAGGTAACTCTATCAAAACATCTTTCCTCTTCTAAAACAAGACCTGATTTAAAAATTATCACTAAATTCGAATTACGGAATTTTAAGATTTATAATCCTACAACTCGACAATGCTAAAACATTTACAACTTTTCCTAACCGTTTTATTCACTTTCACGCTTGTTTCACTTCAAGCAAATAATCTCTATTGGGTCGGTGGTAATGGTAATTGGAATGAAAGTTCTCATTGGTCATTTTCTTCTGGTGGAAATGGTGGTGCAGGAATTCCTTCTTCCAATGATGATGTTTATTTTGATTCAAATTCTTTCCAATCTACAAATGGACATAATCTAATTACCGTTTCAGGAAATCAATCCATTCGTAATTTTAATGTTATAAATTCTCCATACTTCAAATTAAAATCATACAATCGTATCGATTTTGAAATTAAAGGTAACTGGAATGTACAATCCAATTTCAGAAACTTAATTGTTGGAACCTTTACTTTCACAGGTAATTATTCCCACACAATTTCTACCAAAAGTTTTTTCAATGCTGATGTGATTTTTAATAACACGGGTAATTATTCATTATTGACAGATTTAAATTTACAAGATAAATCTTTGCAATTCATCTCTGGTAATTTTACAACTTCTGGTAAAATAATTTCTGCAAATAAAATTACCATTGAAGAAAATACTTTGTGTTTAGTGGATTTCTCCAATTCTATAATTGAAACCAGTTTAGCAGTCGAATATTCAAATGCCCTTCAACAACATTTAATCTTAAATAATAAAACGGTTCTTCTTGACCGACAATTTTATCTACCCGATAACACTGGCGCTCCAAAAACAGTAAAAAATTGTGGTACTGGACCAGGACAAACACCATTTACCATCACTACTTCTGTAACTACAAATTATAATGGTGAAAATGTTAGTTGCAATGGCGCCAGTGATGCTACTGTTTGTGTAAGTATCGTAGGTGGTGTTGGTCCATTTAACGTAGTATGGGTAGGCGGTCCAAGTGGTTTGTTTGGAAGTGGTGCTGAGTGTTGGTCAGGTAGAGACGCAGGAACATATTCAGTGGTTGTAACCGACCTAGGTCAAGGAAATGCTCCTATCCATGTTCCTTGTAATACCAACATTGGTGTTACCGAACCTGAATTAATTACGCTTTTTTCTTGGACGAGCACTGACCCTTCTTGTAATGGTGTTTGCGATGGAACAGCTGCCCCTTTTATCATTGGTGGTGTTTCTCCGTATACCTATGCTTGGTCTACAGGTGAGTCAACTGAAGTTGCAACATTACTTTGTGTTGGTCAAAATGATTTAACCATTACAGATTTTAATGGATGTATTTTTGATACCACTTTTTTTATTCTAACTCCTACTCCTGTTGCCCCAAATTTATCAAAAACCGATGCATCCTGTTTCGGAGTATGTGATGGAACAATTACTTCTACACCTACTGGAGGCAATGGAGCTCCTTATACTTTTGTTTGGAGCAATGGCGATACCGGTCCAGGACCATTAGTAGATTCTACTGTCAATCTTTGTGATGGAACTTATTCCGTCATCGTTACTGATAATAATGGCTGCACAGGTAATCAATCAATAACGATCACAGAGCCCTTAAAAATTATTTTAACTTTTGTGAGTAAAACAAATTTGATTTGTAATGGTGTTTGTTCAGGCGCAATAAATATTTCAACTGCTAATGGTACACCGCCATATACTTATCAATGGTTTGATGTTACCACCGGTTTACCTGTGGTTGGGCAAACATCAGAAGATGCATCGAATATGTGTGCTGGCACATTTTTCGTTCAGGTAACAGATGCAAATGGATGTCAAGATGTATCGGCAAATATTATCCTTACTCAACCTCCTGCCATTACTATCACTCCAACTTCCACCAATATTCTTTGTTTTGCTACTTGTACTGGTACTTTAAGTGCCGTTTCTATTGGTGGAACAGGCACACATGACTACCAATGGTTCAATGCTGCAACAGGTTTACCAATGGCCGGTTTAACTTTAGCCAATGAAAATGGAGTGTGTGCAGGAAACTATTTTGTAGAAGTAACGGATGATAATGGTTGTATTCAAAATTCAAGTGTTGTTTCCATTACTGAACCTGCAGAATTAATTCTTACAGTGAATACAGTCAATGTACTTTGCAATACAGCATGTACAGGGTCAGCCTCTGCCTCTGCTATTGGCGGAACAGGTGGATATACCTTTCAGTGGTTTCAAATGCCCAATACTTCAATTGGGGGAGGAATTTCTATCGCTAATTTATGTGATGGGAATTATTTTTGCCGAGTAACTGATCAAAACGGATGTACCGATACGATTCAGTTTTCGATTATTGAACCAACAGCATTAACAACATTACTTGAAACCTCAACTAATGTAAATTGTTTCAATGCTTGTGATGGAACAACAACTTATGATGTCACTGGTGGAACTGCTCCCTATGTAATTACATGGTTTGATGCAAACACTGATATTGCTATCGGACAAACAGGAATCATAGCAACAAATTTATGTCCTGGATCTTATTATGCTATAGCTGAAGATTTCAATAATTGTACAATTCAATCCAATGATTTAATCATCACTCAACCTAACCTTCTTTCAGTTGCAATTACGCATACAGATATGTCTTGTTTAGGTGTATGTGATGGAACTGCCGATTTGACAATTACAGGTGGAACATTACCTTATACAATTTTGTGGGAAGATAATCTTGGTAATCCAATTGGTCAGAGTGCAGACCCTGCTATTAATTTATGTGATGGAACTTATCATGCCGATATTACAGACGCAAATGGTTGCACTATCACCTCTGCAAATATCACAGTGATACAACCTGCTTCATTAACAGGCACTGTTGTTACTACGGATGTTAGCTGTAATGGTGTTTGTGATGGAACTGCAATTGCTACTCCTGCTGGAGGAAGTGGACCATTTACCTTTAGCTGGAGCACTTCTGCCAATACAACCAATACAGAAACAAATTTATGTGCTGGTAATTTTAATGTAAACATAACTGATAATAATGGTTGTCAATTTGGGCCAATTAATTTTACCATTAATCAAAATGCTGCCTTTAATTTTAATTTTACTGTTACTGATCCCAGCTGTTTTGGTTCTTGTGACGGAAGTGCAACGGTTTCAAATATCACTGGCGAGACAGGAATTTATACCTTAGATTGGTCCTCAAGTGCAAATACAACTCCAACAGAAAACAACCTTTGCGCACAAAATTATTCTTTGACTATTACCGATCAAAATGGTTGTGATACTGTTCACGATTTTACAATTAATGACCAAACGTTATTAGTTTTAAATCCAACCTTTGCTGATCCTTCATGTTTGAATTCTTGCGATGGAACTGCATCAGCAAATCCAACTGGAGCAACACCTCCATACTCATTTGTTTGGGTTGATTTAGGAACTGGTTTAGCATTGGGAACTGCAACAGATACCATTTCTAATTTGTGCGCCGGAGATTATGAAGTAACCGTTACAGATGCCAATGGATGTTTTGAAATTTTTCAATATGCATTAACTAATCCTCCAGGAATGACGGCAACTACTATTCCAACCGCTGCATCTTGCGGAGCTGTTTGTGATGGATCTATCGATTTAACAATTATCAACGGAACAGCACCATTAACTATCACATGGTTTGATGCTACTTCTGGAACTTCAATAGGACAAAATTCAGATCCAGCAATAAACCTTTGTGCAGGAAATTATTATGCAGTTGTTACTGACGCAAGCGGTTGTTCAGCTATTAGCGATACGTCAGTTTTAAATCAAGTAATAGTTGTTACAGGAACACTAGCCGCAACCGACCCTTCTTGTTTTGGCACTTGTGATGGTTCTATTAACCTTACTCCAAATGGAGGGAATCTTCCTTATACTTTTGCTTGGTTTGATCAATCAACTGGTTTACCAATTGGGCAATCTACTGAAGATGCAACAGGACTTTGTGAAGGAGATTATTTTGTTGTAATCACTGAAGCTATCGGATGTTCTTCAGCTCCTTTAATTGAAAATTTAAATGATCCAACTGAAGTAACAATTACTTTAACCGTTACGAACGCTTCTTGCTTTGGTGTTTGTGATGGATCAATAACCTCAGTGATCGTTGGAGGAACTGCACCTTATTCGTTTCAGTGGTTCAATGCAAATACGGGCATTACTACAGGTCAAACTAGTCAAAATGCATCATCACTTTGCGAAGGAGATTATGAATTAATAGTTACGGATGCAAATGGCTGTTCATTTACATCAAATACAGTTACTATTGCAGAACCCGCTCAATTAATCGGAAACTTAATCACTACCGATGCAACTTGTTTTGGTGTTTGTAACGGAACCGCCATTTATTCCATTGTAGGCGG
>JBIPLT010000217.1:0-5477 GCA_044368255.1 Flavobacteriales bacterium | reverse complement strand
CCACAAAAATCTTTTCCTTTAGCCTCGCCAAATTTACCAATGGCCGAACTCTCACAATTGCTCAAAAATTCTTTCATCTGTTTTTTTGTCCAATATTTAGCGGCTGCTCTAGCCATCGATTTACAACCACTTAAACTAGTTGAAGCAATAATTACTAATGACAATAAAATGATAAAATGTTTTCTCACGAGAATATTTTTTAGTTAGGTATTTTTTGCAGGAATTTGAGTGGTTTCTTCAATCCAACCTTTTACCAACTGAAACTGCTCTTCGGGTGTTAAATCCGTATTATCTACGATTCTTGCATCGCTCGCCTGAATCAATGGATTTTCTTCTCTAGTGGTATCACTATGATCGCGCGAAGCGATATTTTCTGCTACTTCATCCCATGAAACAAATTGACCTTTTGATTTTAATTCATCAAAACGCCTTTTCACTCTTGTATCGTTATCTGCCGTCATGAAAATTTTTAATTCGGCATTGGGAAAAACAGCTGTGCCAATATCACGCCCATCCATAATTACACCTTTGTAATCTCCTAATTGCTGTTGCAAACTAATCAGTTTTCTTCTCACTTCCTTTACCAAACTAACCACACTAACATGATTACTCACTTCCATTCCACGAATTTGTTTCTCTACATTTACTCCATTCAACATGGTTTCTGATTTACCAGAGGTTGGATTGAAATGGAATTCAATTTTGATGTCGTGAAGAGATTTAATAAGATCATCTCGCAATAGAAAATTATCCTTGATAAATCCTTTTTGAATGGCATACAACGCAATTGCACGATACATTGCCCCAGAATCAATATAAACATACCCAAAATGCGCAGCTAATTGTTTAGCAAGAGTACTCTTACCGCAAGAGGAGTATCCGTCAATGGCTATGTTAATTTTTTTCAAAAAGTTAATTTCTTCAAAGATAAAATTCTCATTTGAAATAACCAATTGAAAATAGGCGTTACTAAAAGAAAATAATACTTATTCTAAATCCTAAGATTCTCATCCTCCAAACCTAAAATAGGACACCGCATAAATAGCGGCTGTTTCGGTTCTCAATCTTGATTTTCCCAATGAAATGGGTTGATAATTATCTGCAAATGCTTTTTCGATTTCTTTAAGAGAAAAATCGCCTTCTGGCCCAATTAAAATGGTAACCGATTTTGTTATGGGTAATTGATTCAATTCGTTCTTTAACTCTGATTCTTCACAATGGGCGATTAACTTTAATTCTGAATCCGTTTTAAATTTTTCCAATTTCACTAATTCATTTACTTTAGGTAAATAGAATCTCCCCGACTGTTTCATGGCTGATAAAGCCAATTTATTCATCCGTTCAATATTCACTATTTTTCTCTCAGAACGATCACAAAGAATAGGTGTAATTTCACTCACACCCAGCTCCACGACTTTTTCAATTATCCATTCAAACCGATCGATATTTTTAGTGGGTGCAACAGCCAAATGAACTCGAGTTTTTATTTCAAAATCATCTTTCATTTCTTCCAGAATCTTTGCTGAAATATCATTCTTACCAATTTCTAAAATTTCAGCTTTGTATCCCTTACCAATTCCATCGGTCACTAAAAAATGATCGCCCACTTTTTTTCTCAAAACACGGGAAATATGTCCTGCTTCTTCGCCTTCAATAGTAAAATCAATAGAAAGATGGGGTATAAAAAATAACTGCATGCACAAAGTTAAAATTTTTAACCATGTAGTACAGATGCTCAAACGGTCATCGATTAATAAAAAAACAAGATTTTAGTTCGATCTGCATTATGCCATTGAAATATTTTTCAATAAGTAATGGCATAACATGCAGTCTTTAACGCCCGCTTCACCGCGCATTGGTTACTTTTTTCGGGCGTTTTATTATAGATGCAGGTTGCAAAGCTTTTCCATAAAAATTACCTTTGCGCCATGAGCATTAAAAAAGACAAGATACATTCGGACTTGATAAAAGGCATTCAGTCTTCTGACGATCAAATAGTATTAACCACACTTGAAAAAGTAAAATCAGTTGGAACCGCCAAAATTATTCCCGAACTTTTACAGCTTTGGTTTAAATCGGAAGGAGAAATTCAAACGATGGTATCGGAAATAATGTATTCGATTAAAGATAAAAATGCAATTCCTATATTATTTGAAGAGTTAGAAAACACCAACGATTCAACTCATAGAGAAAAAATTCTTTCCATTTTTTGGAATGCAGGAATGGAAGTTAAAGATCATCTATCCGAATTAGTTAGTTATGCGATCAATGGTGATTTTATGGAAGCGGTAGAATGTTTAACCATTATTGAAAATATGGAACCGCCATTACCCGAAGATCAGTTAATGGAATGTTTATTAAACTTAAAGGAATATTTTTCTACCCAACCACAAGGAGAAAAAGTAACGATTCTAAAATCTATAGCCACTTTTATTCAATACACTGACGAAACGCAGGTAGATTTGTGATTTAAAATTCAAAATTTAAGATTCAAAATTTAAGATTGAAGATGGGCATAAATTGAACTACCAAATTGCAAATCATCATTGTCAAAAATTTACTATTCACGAAGATTTGCCAGGTAAAGGATTTTATTTATTTATCTATAATCTTAAGATTTTTTGCAGGCATGATTATTTACAAGATGCAGAAGAAGCTATTAAAAAATTTGCATTTAATGAATTCGGGGGTCCAATTGATTCTTGAGAAACATTAGAAGAAGACGATTAAATTTACTTCCCACTTTTAATTATTCCGAATAACCGTTCGCCTTTATCCATTTTTCCGAAGGAATATTTTAAATAATAAGGCGTAACAATAGTGGTAAGTAATCCCATAATTACTAGAATGGAGAAAACAGAAGTATCAATCACTCCAGCAGCCAAGGCAATATTGGCAATCACTAATTCCATAATTCCACGCGCATTCAAACCAATGCCTAAGGTAACGGCTTCTTCGTTTGAATAACCTGCAATTCTAGCACCAATAAATCCACCACCAATTTTGCTCATGAAAGAGGCGACTAGTATAGCTAATAATAATCCATAATTATCGATGGATGCAATATTAAATTCTAGTCCAATACATGCAAAAAATACGGGTGCTAAAAACCCCATGGTTATACTGTTGGTTGTTTTCTCGAAATTCTTAAAATTCTCTTCACCAATTCTCGCTCGAGAAATGAGCATGGCTCCAAAAAATGCACCTACCACAAAATGTAATCCTACTAATTCCGATACACTAGCAAAAATTAAAATAAATGCAAAAACAACAGCGAAAAGAGATTCTTTTCCCTTCATCACTTTGATTAGTTTATCCAACTGATCCTTTACGAAATCAGTACTTTTAGTTGCACGCTCAATCATTCGATAGGCGAAAACGATGAGTAATAAAAATCCAATTACTTTTAATAAAGTAATTCCAACCATTGAGGAAATGGCCCAATAATCATGTTGAATATCTTTTAAATCCAATAATATTCCTAAAATTAATAAAGCAGCCACATCATTAAAAATGGCCACAGAAATAATACTTCTTCCTATTTTAGAATTCAGCTTACCAAGATCCATTAATATTCTTACAGAAACAGGCAAAGCCGTAATAGCAATACATAAGCTAATATAAGTAGTGACTAAAATATCGAGATTGAAAATGGCACCAACAATAATTCCAGAACCAATTGGAACTAAAAAGCCAAATAAAGCAACTGCTAATTTTTTTCCTTTCATCGATTCAAAAACTTCTTTGATATCGATTTCCATTCCAGCAATCACCACCAATAGAAAAACACCTAATTCCATGAAAACTTTAAGATCATTATCGAAATGAATCACTGCAAAAACCGAAGGACCCATTAAAACACCCGCTAATATTTCACCTACCATAGAAGGGATTTTAAATCTCTCCACAATTTCCCCCATCAACCTTGCAACAATAAGGAGGATGAAAAGCATGACGAAGAAAGGTAAATTGGTTGGCAGGATGTTTTCCATACTTTATAAAAGTATTACTTCTTAAAAGACGTTTATTTATACGTTGTGAAGAATTGTTAACAGTGGAACAATTAAAACCTAAATCCAATAATACACATATCATCCACTTGTTCAATATGCTCATTGTCTTTTGATTTCATATTACGCCAGTCTTCGATGAATTTATCTAACTTATTATGTTGTTCATCAAAAGGAAGTGAAGAATATTGAACGAGGATTTCCTTGAATGTTTTTACCATTAATTTCTTGCCTTTGGGCCCTCCAAATTGATCGGCATATCCATCTGTACTCAAATAAACGATATCCCCTTTTTCAATTTTAATTGTTGTTTCATCGAAATGCTGCTCTTCGGGCGTAAACCCACCTACTGCCATTTTCGTAGGTTTATATTCAATAATTTCATTCGTATTTCTTCTAAGTAGCCAAAGAGGACGATTGGCTCCTGCATAAATTAACTCGTTTGTTTGATGATTAAATGAGCAAACGGCATTATCCATTCCGTCTTTTGTTTTTAAATCTGATTCGTTTTCTTGTTTCAGCGACCTTTTAATTCCTTGGTTCACCTCTTTTAATAAAGCGGATGGTGAAATAATCTTTTTTTCTAACACAGTATGATTAATTCTATCGGTACAGATCATACTCATAAAAGCACCCGGAACTCCGTGCCCCGTGCAATCGGCACAAATGAATATTGATAATTGATTATGATGAGAAAACCAATAAAAATCTCCACTTACAATGTCTTTGGGTTTAAATAATACAAAGGAATCGGGAAAAACATTTTTGATTTCTTTCTTGATGGGTAAAATTGCTTCTTGAATTCGTTTGGCGTAATTTATACTATCCGTAATTTCTAACTTTTGATAAAGAATCTGATCATGCTGACCTTGTAATTCTATATTCTTATTTTCAATTTCAATGGTCCGATCTTTTACAATTTTTTCTAATCGGATGGTATTTTGCTTCAAGCGATAAACAGCAATTTTAATGGTGATAAAAACAATTAAAATAGCCAGCAATCCATACAATACATAAGCCCACCAAGTGCGATACCAAGGCGGGAGAATAGTAAAACGAAATAGCGCTTCTTTACTTTCTGTTCCATAAACATTAATGGCTTTCACATGCAGAACATATTCTCCTTCGAGTAAATTATTCAATTCAATTTGATTTTTACTACTCCACCTACTCCATTTATCTCCTTTACCCTCTAGTAAATAAGAATACTTCAATTGATAAGTATGATCAAAATAATCAGTTGAAAAAATAAAACTTAATGAATTATCAGCATAACTTATTTCAGACTTAATATCTGGACTTTGTTGAATACTAAATTGATTTTTATCATTGAAAAATTCATGCATATAAACCTGACCATTATTACTGGAAATATTTCTAAAATACACCTTGAAAGGATGATCTATTTTTTTAAAATGGAAGGGTTTAAATTGTGCAACTCCCTCGGATGCCGAAATCCAAAGTTGA
>JBIPLT010000003.1:0-44147 GCA_044368255.1 Flavobacteriales bacterium | reverse complement strand
TTTATTATTATTACAAGGGAATGTCCAAAAATATTTTAGCATCCGATATCGGAATCATTGCAAAAGCAGGATCGGATAAAGTAATGAATGTTTATGTTTCTGATTTAAAATCTACGCTTCCTATCATTGGTGCTACCATTGAATTTTATGATTACCAACAACAATTATTGGGAACTACTTCTACCGATTTTGAAGGAAATGCAAGTATTAAATTAGATAATAAACCATTCATTTGTATTGCTAAAAATGGAAAACAACGCAGTTATTTAAAATTGCGTGATGGTGAAGCTTTATCGATGAGTAAGTTTGATGTAACGGGTGAATATGTGCAACGCGGAGTGAAAGGATTCATTTATACCGAGCGTGGTGTTTGGCGTCCGGGTGATTCTATTTTTGTTTCGTTTATGTTGGAAGATGAAAATAATTTATTACCTGAAAATCATCCTGTGCGATTCGAATTAATTAATCCATCGGGAGTGGTTACACATAAAGTTTCTACGGCTAAAAATCTCAATGATCATTATGATTTTAGAACAACCACACAAACCGAAGACCCAACAGGTTATTGGACTGCGCGAGTTTCTATAGGTAATCGGGAATACACCAAATATTTGCGAATAGAAACCATCAAGCCCAATCGTTTAAAAATGTATTTGGATTTTGGAAAAGAAAAATTATCTGCTCTCGATGCAAAAAACGAAGTGAAGTTAAATGCAAAATGGTTACACGGTTCAACTGCCGGAAATCTCCATGCAGTAGTTGATGTAACCGTGAATCAAATTCCAACCAAATTCAAAAGTTTCAAAGACTATATTTTTGATGATCCTATTCGTAGTTTCTCTTCGGATGAGCAAACTATTTTTGATGGACAATTAGATGAAGAAGGAAATGCAAGTTTCGATGCAGCATTTTCGGTTGGAGAATCAGCGCCCGGAATGTTGCGTGCACATTTCACTACCAAAGTTTTTGAAAAAGGAGGCGGGTTTAGTATCGATCGTTCTTCAATTGATTATTCTCCTTTCACGCATTATGTGGGTGTGAAAATTCCAAAAGGAGACATGTATGGTGGAACTTTAGTAACTGATGAAGACCATATCGTAAACGTAGCCACTGTTGATGCCAATGGAAAAGGTGTTTCACGAAGAAACATTGAAGTAAAAGTGTATAAGCTCAACTGGCGTTGGTGGTGGGATAATTATGATTATGATTTATCCAGTTATATTACTTCCAATTCTGCCGAAATGATTTTGGATACAAAAATAAATACCACTTCTGGAAAAGGTAAATTCACGCTGCGAGTGAATCAACCATCATGGGGAAGATATTTGGTTTATGTGAAAGATCCAGAGAGTAATCACGTAACAGGAAGTATTGTATATATTGATTGGCCCTATTGGGCAAGAAGCAATCGTAAAGACAATGAAAACGCAACGATGCTGAATTTATCACTGGATAAAGAGAAATATGAAAAAGGAGAAAATGTAAAAGTTACTTTCCCTTCATCAGAAGGAGGAAGAGCATTGGTGAGCATCGAATCAGGTTCGAAAGTAATCGAAACTCATTGGGTGAATACAATGAAAGGTGAAACGAAATACGAATTCAAAGCAACGGCAGATATGGCTCCAAATGCATTCGTCAATATTTCATTGATACAACCGCATGCTGCAACAGAGAATGATCGTCCTATTCGATTGTATGGCGTTTTGCCATTCACAGTAGAAGATGCAGCCACACATTTGTATCCTGAAATTAATTGTGCTGATGTTTTCCGTCCAGAGTCAACCGTATCTGTTTCTGTTTCCGAAAAATTAGGAAAACCGATGACGTATACATTAGCCATTGTGGATGATGGATTATTGGATTTGACAAAATTTGAAACGCCAAATCCTTGGCCCGTTTTTTATGCAAGAGAAGCACTCGGTGTAAAAACTTGGGATATGTATGATCAAGTGATGGGAGCATACGCAGATAAAATGGATAAACTTTTAGCTATAGGTGGAGATGGTGAAGGAGAAGGCGGAAAAGGTGCCAAAGCAAATCGTTTTAAACCGATGGTTTATTTTGCTGGACCATTTCATATGGGTGCATTGTCGAGTAAAACACATCAAATTAAAATTCCAAATTATGTGGGATCTGTTCGCGTGATGGTGGTGGCTGGAGAAGACGAAGCATATGGATGTTCAGATAAAACAGTAATGGTAAAAAATCCATTGATGGTTTTAGCAACTTTACCAAGAGTATTAGGTCCAGGTGAAATAGTTCAATTTCCGGTGAATGTTTTTGCCATGGAAAAACATGTAAAAGATGTAACAGTAGAAATTGTGCCGAATGAATTTTTAAAAGCAGTAGGAGGCACTTCTAAAAAAATTCACTTTGATAAAATCGGTGATGAGGTAGTGGATTTCGAATTGCAAGTAGCCGAAAAATTAGGAGTAGGAAAAGTAAAAGTGATTGTTACGAGCGGAAAAGAAAAAGCGAAGGATGAAATTGAAATTGATATTCGCGCTCCGAACCCAAAAGTGGTTGATATTACGGAAGCAATGATAGAGCCAGGAGAAAGTTGGAATTCAGAAATTGCTTTTAGAGGAATGATGGGTACGAACAAAGCGATTTTAGAAGTGTCTTCCATTCCTTCTATTAATTTAGATCAACGATTAAAATATTTAATTCAATATCCGCACGGATGTGTAGAGCAAACCACATCAGGTGCATTTCCACAATTATTTTTATCAGAAATTTTGGATTTGAATTCTAATTTCAAAGGAGAAATCACAAAAAATATAAATGGAGCGATAAAACGTTTAGCGATGTTCCAAACTTCTTCGGGAGGATTAGGTTATTGGCCAGGCGCAACAGAGGTTTCTGAATGGGGAACCAATTATGCGGGACATTTCCTATTGGAAGCAGAAGCAAAAGGATATAGAATTACTTCGGCATTAAAATCAAATTGGTTGAAATATCAGAAGGAAGCCGCAAAAAATTGGAAAGAGAAAAACGAAAACAGTGAGTATTATTCCGATTACGATGATCATACACAAGCTTATCGTTTGTATACCCTTGCATTGGCAAAATCACCTGAGTTAGGAGCAATGAATCGTTTAAGAGAAAGTAAAACCTTATCTAACATTGCTCGTTGGAGATTAGCTGCAGCTTATCAAGTAGCGGGACAAACCGAATCTGCTAAAAAATTAATGGCGGGCGCAAGCACGAAAGTGGAAAAATACACTGAGTTATCTTTTACATTTGGGAATGATGTGCGTGATAAAGCGATGATTTTAGAAGTATTGGCATTAACAAAAAATAAATCGAAAGGATTGCCGATGATGAAAGAAATTGCAAAGGAAATGAATTCGAATGAATGGATGAGTACACAAACAACGGCCTATTGTTTGATAGCTATTTCTAAATTCGTTGGAACTTCTGAAACAGATAAAACCATGAAATTTTCTTATTCTGCAGGAAGTTTATCAGAGTCAAAATCCACACAAGCTGCTGTTTTTACCAATGAATTGAAGAAAGCAAAAAACGGAGATAAGATGACGATTAAGAATACAGGTAAATCTACTTTATTTGTAAAATTTGTTGCTGAAGGCATTCCTGTTGCTGGAGATGAATCATCTGTTTCGGATAATGTTTCTATCTCGGTAGATTATGAAACACCAGATGGTGGTTCAATAGATGAAACAAAGATTGAACAAGGAACCGATTTCGTTGCAGTAGTAACCATTAAAAATCCAGGTACTCGTGGATACTTATCGGAGATGGCATTAAATCAAATTTTTCCAAGTGGTTGGGAGATTCATAATACCCGAATGGATGATTTTATGGGTGCAGTAGAAACATCTTATTCTACCTACCAAGATTTCCGTGATGATAGAGTTTATACTTATTATAATCTGGCTGCGAGTGAAACTAAAACATTCCGCATCAAATTAAATGCAACTTATGCCGGTAAATTTTATTTACCAACGGTGAGCACCGATGCAATGTATGATAATACGATTCATGCACGCACTCCAGGAAGATGGGTGGAAGTGGTTAAACCTGATTGGGCGTTGAGTGCTAAGTAGAATGTAAATATGGAGATTTTAAATATTGAGGTTTAGAAGAACACACTTCGTCACGAAAATAATTATACGGAATATTTGTTCTGAAATCGGTTCCTCTTAAGGGAGGAACTGATCAATATTTTTTCGCTTTTTAGTTCGAAACATCTACCATTAGCAGCAGGATGACTAAAAAGAATTAGAACTATTTTTTTATAGGTAGAAAATTATTTTTTAGTAAAGATAATTTTTTCTATTCGAACGATACGAGACTTTTGTCGCTCCGATTAATTTTTAAATTGAATTCTATTTAAATGAAAAAAGGTACTTCTTTCAAAGTACCTTTTAGTAGAAATCAATAATGAATTAAAACTATTCTCGTAATACAGTTACATAACCTGTTTTCTTTTGTGGTTCTGTATCCAAACATTCTCTTTGGTAGTTGACGATATAATAATAAACACCTTCTGAGGCATCATCCGAATCTATTTCTCCGCCCCAAACACTGGTTGGAGTGCTTGATTCAAAAACTAATTTACCCCATCGGTTATAAATTTTAATTTCATAAAACTCCACAAAGCTCATTGCATCTAATCCTGGATATTCTTGATAGCCTAATTTAAATTTATCATTTATATTATCTCCATTGGGTGTAATAACGTTGGGAACAAATATAGTTCCTTCTGTAATATTATCTGCCACAACAATGGTTTGTGAAATAGTTCCAGTGTCATTACAATCCAAATCAAATGCTGTAAGTGACATGGTATAACTTCCAGGAATGGTATAGAAATAATTGAGTAATGTATCGTTAGTAAAAATAGTTCCATCACCCATATTCCAGATTAATGAATCCGCTCCAGAACCTGTAAAATTTACATTTACTAAAACCGTATCGCTACAAATTTGCGGAGGAATAGGAGAGAAGGTGGCAGAGAATACTTCTTTTTCTAAAACTTCAACACTTAAATAAACCGTATCAGAAATATTACAAGTGGATGAGTCAATTCCAACATACATCACGGTATAATTTCCAATAGTAGTAAAAGTATAGGATGGGTTTTGCAAAGTAGATGTTCCTATACCATCTCCAAAATCCCAGTAATGATTAGGAGTACTTCCTCCTGTATAATTGACAACAAAGGGCGGGTCGCAAGCAATGACATTAGGAGCAGCATTTGCATTTGCGGTTGTATTGGTTGAGTTGAACGAAACGGTATCAGAAATAATTTCCATCAAACCACAAGTAAAATCGTAGGCAGTTAAACTAATAATATAAGTTCCATCAGTAGTGTAAAAATGATCTACCACTGTATCATTGTAAATATTTCCATCACCCATATTCCAAATGAGTGAATCAGCACCCGACCCAGTAAATTCTAAATTCACTTCGTATGGGCCACCCGTACACGGATCATAAGGGCCAACATCCAAAGTGGCAGAAAACACTTCTGGTTGTAAAATTTCTACAGATAAATAAACAGTATCTGCAATATTACATGTGGAAGAATCTATTCCAATATACATCACCGTAAAATTTCCTAAGCCAGTATAGGTGTGTGCAGGATTTTGTAAAGTGCTCGTTGGACTTCCATCTCCAAAATCCCAAATATGATTTGGATTATTGGAACCAGTAAAATTTACATCAAAAGGTGGATCGCAGGCAATAATATTTGGTGCAGCATTTGCGTTTGCGGTTGTAATAGTTGAATTAAAAGAAACAGTGTCAACAAATGTTTGGGACAAGTTACAAGTGAAATCATAAGCAGTCAGGGAAATGATATATTGTCCTTGATTTGTATAAATGTGATCGACTACGGTATCGTTATAAATATTTCCGTCACCCATATTCCAAATCAAAGAATCGGCACCTGAACCAGTAAACGCTAGATTAACTTCATAAGTTGAGGTTACACAAGGGTCGTAAGGGGCAACGTTAAAAACGGCATCAAAAGTTTCTGCTTGTAAAATTTCTACTGTTAAATAAGCAGTGTCGGCAATATTACAAGTGCTCGAATCAATCGCGATATACATTACATTATAATTACCAACAGCTGTAAATGTATGCGATGGATTTTGTAAAGTAGAATTGGGTGTGCCATCATCGAAATCCCAAATATGATTAACAGCAGTTCCTCCAGTGAAATTTACATCATAAGGTGGATCACAAGCAATAATATTAGGTGCTGCATTTGCGTTTGCTTCTATTCCTAAAAAACTAAATTCCATTTTAATTACTCCCAAATTACAATTGGATGAATTATTGGTGGTTGACCAAACTCCGGGCTGAGTTGGAAAATTATCACTTCCTCCACATCCGGCACAGACAGCTTGATAAATAACTCCATTCTTATCAAATCTAGATGTTCCTCCATCTACGTGTTCAGCTGGTGCTCCGCCAAAGAATGATCCGTATAACAGAGATTGTGCGTCACGTTCAAATACAATAAAATAAAAATCACTTCCTGAAGTTACACTTTGATAAGCATCACCAGTAACAGGCAATCCCGTTGTTGATCCTTCTACATTGGTAGAACCACCCCATCCTGAAATATAAATATTGAAACAATTATCTACTAAAAATGCAGTTGGTGAAATATCAATGGTTGTTCCTCCTGTTCCAAATCGAGTAGAAAAAATAGTTCCATTCAGGGCAGGGTTTAATTTATGTACGAATTGTCTCCCGTTATTATTACTATAAACTCCTCCGCTTACAGGCCATGCGCCTTTTGTTTGTCCGGTTACATAAACATCTCCATCTAAATCTATTTCCAATAAGTAACTTTGATCATAACTTCCGGTTCCTAAATAAGTACAGTTAATTCTAGCACCCGTGGTTCCATTAAATGAAATTATAAATCCATCAGCTCCACCAGCTAATGTAGTTTGTAAAGATCCTGCTGTGATAGGGAAATTATTTGACCTTGTTCCACCTGTAACAAATATTTCACCTGTGTTTGCTTCTTTAATTCCGTATCCTGCATCCCCACTACTTCCTCCAATATAAGTTGACCAATTCATAGTGCTTAATGAACTATTCATTCTAAATGCAACGGCATCTTGGGTTCCAGCATAAATCTGTGATAGAGATCCAGCGGTGGTTGGAAAATTACTTGATAAAGTAGAAGATGCAACCAGTATATCACCATTGTTGGCTAATACAATTTCTCCTCTCATTTCGTCAGCATAATTGAAGCTTAACGTGCCATCTGAATTAAAACCATCATTTCCTGTTCCCCCAACAAAAGTTGAAGCTACTAGTGTATTTCCAGCAGCATTAAATCTAGAAACAAAAATATCAGAACCACTTCCATAAGATAATCCAACTACCGTTGTGTTTGCGCCTCCATTAAATGTATTGTCATAACATCCACTTGTAACTGGAAAATTTGATGAGCCTGTTGTTCCTAAAACAAATAAATTATCAGTAGCATCAACAATTAAACTATGCGGAGCTTCACTGCTACTTCCACCTAAATATGTTGAAAAAATTAAATTATTTCCTGTTGAATTGAATTTACTGATACAAGCATCGGTTGTTCCGCCACCAAATCCAGTTTGAAATGCACCAACAGTAGGATATCCTGCCGAAAACCCCACACTACCAGAATATAAATTTCCACTGTTATCATATGTTGCGGTGAATCCCCAATTATCAGCTGTTGATCCTGTATAGGAAGAAAAAATTAAGGTGGGATCGATAATTAATTCCTTAGATGCATCATAACCTTCAGGTAAATTAAATTGTAGCACATTATTTTTTATTTCATACTCACAATTCACTATTTTTTTATTTCCATCAATCATTTGCCAAGCGATTGGTTTTTCTTCAATCATATCGCCAGCTTGTGTCGATAAAACTATTTTTCCGTTTTTAATAGTTGGCTGTATTCCTTCGTATTTCCATTTGATAATATTTACATCTGTTCCTGGAGAAACAATGAAATCATATTTCATCCACCCATTGTTGCTATGAAGTAAAACATCTACACCATTGTATAAATTAGCGTATTTCACTTCTTGAAAAAGCTTCACATTGCTTGCCCATTTAGATTGATCATTTCCAAGGAAATAATTATGATATACTTTAGAAGCATCAGCAGAACTAATTTTTACTGAAGGATTGGATTGTATAAAATTCAATGAATAGGCGTGACCTCTAATTTCAACAGGAGTTCCCCCATGGTGATGGAATTCATGCACTGCTTCTACATCTTCTTGATTTAATAGTGAAAAGGTAAATCTGTCTTTTTCTAACCAAACATTTCCCCCTCCTATTTTCGCCATATGCGAAACTTGAGATGGCCATTGGCCTTTGTTTTCGATATAATTTAGTTTTTCACTCTTCGCTTGAGCCGAAGTTTCAGTTAATGAAAGTAATAAGCAAATTGAGAGGAGAGTATAAATACCGTTTTTCATAGCTTTTATTTTGTATAAGTCCAAATATATGCTAAACAGACGAAATTTAAACCTATTTGGTTGCATAAAATTCTATGGTATTTTAATATTATACTTCAATTTGAAAATTCGACTAAAAAAGCTTGTTTTTATGAGGGGGCAGCACTTCTTAATTACACTTTATGGTGAATTCTTTAGGTTTCTAAAATTTGAGTATTTTCACCAAAAATTAACAAAAAAGGAATGCAAGTTTGGAATTATATTGCTTTGCTGATTATTTTTTTATCAATAAACACGAAATTGAACGCTCAACGTACAAGTTTTGTAGTGGATATAAATGTGAATTGGAATATTGCGAGTAAAATAGATGAAGAGTATCAGTTTTTGGTTTTGGATGGCCAAGAGGTAAATCCATCAAGTATTTTTGCGATTCAATATGGCGGTCTCATTGGAATTTCTCAAGAAATATTCGGTCATGGTTTCTTGATGACGGGAATAGGAATCAATCACATAGAAAATGATTTATCTCTTAATGTTTCACCAATTCGCGATACTAATTTGTTGTTACTTGATTTTTACAACCATACTACTAAAACTTATTATTTGAATATTCCATTGGAATTAGGATATAATTTCAAAAATGATGGTATATCAATGTTTGGTATATATGCCGGATTTTCATTTAATACAATGCTATCATATCGTCAAAAAATGATTTTATCACCTGAAAATTCAAGTGATTATACCAATTACTTGGTTACAGATATTAAAAATGAATTGGATATTCAGATGAAACCTTTTAAAAACAATATGACTTTTTCTGCAGGTTTGGCTTTTTCTAGTTTTCAAGTGATGCATGTCGCAATGGGAATCACATATATCCCAAAATTATCGAATTTTCAAAATACAGGTAATTTCTTAATGGGGATGAATATGAGAATGTATTTAAGACATGATAAACGAGCCCGTAATACAAAAGAGTTCGATAAGAAATCGGAAAAATTAATAAGATATTATTAAGAATGAGAATAATTATTTTATTCATTTTTTTACTCTTCTGCATTATTTGTAAAGCGCAAGATTTAAAAATTATACCGCAGAACGGTCATAACTCATCAATCGAAAGCATCGAAATTAGTTACTCTGGAAATTTAGTTGCATCGCAAGGGAGAGATGGCAAATTGGTGATTCATAACTTAGAATCTGAAAAAATTATTTTTCAAAAAACAGTCGATAATATTAAATTGTATGGTATTACAAATGATGAAAAATTCGTATTGATTGATAAAAATAATAGTCGCTACTTACTTTCACCTTTTCTTTCGGAATTAACCTCGGACTCTACAACTCAGGTTCTAAGTGGACCCATTGATCTTAATTCCTTAGGCGTTACAAACGGTGTTTTTATGAATGGAGAACAACTTAGTACTCCCTACGGAAATTTTTTGACAAGATTTACGGATAAGTATTTCACATGTTATGATAATATCGATTCATTGGTAGTAGCAGGTGATAGTGAAGGCAGAGTTTTGGTAGCAGGGACTAAAAAAAAATATTTATGGGCTCATACTGCAGCCGTGAATGCGGTTTCTATTTCCAGAGATAAGAAATTTTTCGTTTCGGCAGGTGACGATAGAGCAATCATTGTTTGGGATGTTGAGACACTCAGAATAAAAACAATTCTAGAAAACAAATCAATTCCATTAACCTCTATTACTGTTGAGAAAAATAAAATTTTGGCTGGTGATAAATTTGGAAATATCTACTTACTTAAAAATTTATTTACGATTCCGGCTTTTAATAGTATGAAAATATCAGAAACAAGTATTAATGATCTTGCATTTCTTAATGATGGTCGCGTAGTAGCCGGTGCACAAGAAAACTATATTTTCAAACTCGATTCCAATTTATTTCATTTAGATAAGTATAAATTGAACAAAAGCAAAAGAGTTTATCGATTAAAGTATGCCATCAACGATAAATTGAATTTTGCTCAATCTCCCTCCACAGAAGTATACGGTTTTTATAAGATGAGGGGTGAATCGTATATTTGGTATAATCATAAAGATAATTATACTAAAAACTTGAATCATCTAGGGAATGGCAAAAATATGAGGGGTACATTAAAAGTCACTCATTTTATTTATGACAAATACAATAATAATCAATTAGTGGACTTGTCAACCGAAAAGGATTCTTTAGTGTTGAGTTTTTATACAGGAAAGGATTTTAGAAAAATGAAATGTTTAATTCCTCATTCATTATTTTATACTGAAGGAATTTCTCAAAAAAATGCCCTAACAAAAAAGGTATGGATAGATTCTCAATATGTTTTCACTGCTATCAATGAATCGATTTATGTTTATGATAAATTTTCAGGCAAATTAAAAACCACAATTGATTCCATACACGAAGCTGATATTTCAGCCATTCAGGAGTTGAATAATCGATATTTGATTACGTCATCTTTGGATGGTACAATGAATATTATTGATAAGCAAAAACTGGAAAAAAAATTATCTCTTATTCTTTTTCAAGAGGGTTTTTTAATTACTAATAAAGATGGATACTACTATAGTAATATTAGAAATATTGATGATTATGTCAGTTTTATATACAAAGGCAAAGAGATGACATCAGATCAGCTAGAGATGAATTTTAATCGGCCCGAAATTATATTAAATGATATTTCCGAAGCAAAAGAAATGCTTAAACTCTTCAAGGCTGTTCGTGAAAATAAATTATTGAAAAATAAAATCGTTGCTCAAGACGACTATCTGACAAACGCACCGGTTTGTGAATTTGAAAGGGATGATTCACTTTTTTTCGGATCTAAAGAAAGTGAAATCAATGTTTCTTTCTTAATTGAAGATCCATTAAATGCGAAAATGACTTTTTATTTATATAATAATGAAGTAAATATTAAAATTATTCCATCCGATATTTCAATGGTGGCAACGGGCAATTATTTAGTAAGAAAAAAGATAAATCTGATGAATGGAACTAATGATATCCGTTTCTCTGCACAAAATGAAAAAGGAGTTATCAGCAACACCTTACACCGAACAATTATGTATTCTGATAACGAAAAAAAAGGCGATTTATACATTGTAGGAATCGGTGTTTCAGAATATCAATCCTCAAAGTATAATTTAGAATATGCATCTAAAGATGTCAATGATTTTTCCAAAATGATGAAATCAAAATCTGGAGATTTTAATAAAGTAAGGATCTTTCTTTTTACCAATGAAATGGTAAATGAAAAGATGTTGGATAGTTTAAATGCAGTTTTTGCTAAAATTAATTATTCAGATGGTTTAATAATACATTATGCTGGACACGGAGTAATTGGAAATGATTTGCAGTTTTATTTAGCGATGCATAAAACAGATTTCGATCATCCTGAAAATACTTCATTGTCACTAAATGAAGTTTCGGAGTTATTGAAGAATGCGGCATGCTACCGAAAAACATTAATTTTGGATGCCTGCCATAGTGGCGAAATCGATGAAGAAGCAATTGTTTCAAATCAAATCACGGTATCCGAAAAAGTAAAGTTCCGATCTTCTAACAACTCAGTTAAATCGAGTTTTAATTTGGGAGAGAAGGCATACAGACATTATATCAAAGAACTTCTACAAATGAATGTATCTTCATCTGGTGCTAATATTTTATCAGGTTCTACAGGCTATGAATTATCCATGGAAAGTGGAGAATGGAAGAATGGTCTTTTTACTTATTCTTTGTTGAATGCTTTGAAGAATAATCACGATTCAGATCTTAATAAGAATGGGCAACTCACAATTGAAGAAATTCAAAAGTATGCAGCTTTAAAAGTATCCGAACTTAGCCTCGGCAAACAAAATCCGGAAGCTCGCGAGTTGAATAAAAAGATTCAATTTATTATTCGATAATGCTTCTTTTATTTGAGGATAACTATTTTTTCCAACCGCTTAGTCGTTTTACCAATAATATTCATTTCAATTTTTACTTCCAAAAGTAATTTTTCTATTTCCAAAATATTTTTTTCACTAACCGAAACCAACAACCCTCCATTCGTTTGTGGATCGCTTAAGGTCAATAATGATTCACCCGAAATTCCTTCCACCTTATGCTGGTAACTGCTCCAATTTCTCATCGTATTATCTGGATAAATAAATTGAGAAGTATAATGGGATAGGTTTTCCATCAATGGGATTTTTGCATATTCAATTTCAACAGATAAATTACTTCCCTCACAAATTTCTATTAGATGTCCCAATAAACCAAAACCAGTTACATCAGTCATAGCATTCACACCCTCCATAAAAGATAATTTTTCCCCAATAGAATTTAATTGCATCATAGATTCTAGCGCTCTTTGATGATCCTCTTTTTTTACTACTCCACGTTTTGCAGCAGTAGAAAGTATTCCTACACCCAATGGCTTAGTTAAAATTAAAATATCGCCTTCTTTGGCTGTGTTATTTTTTTTCAATCTTTTTTTGGTGGTGATTCCATTTACTGCCAATCCAAAAAAGGGTTCCGGACTATCTATACTATGTCCGCCTGCCAATGGAATATTGGCTTTTTTACAAATTTCTCTTCCACCCTCTAAAACTTTTTGCGCTAATTCATTGGGTAATTTACCCACAGGCCATCCTAAAATGGCAATGGCCAAAATAGGAGTTCCACCCATCGCATAAATATCAGAAATGGAATTGGCTGCAGCAATTTTACCAAAATCAAAAGCGTTATCAGTAATGGGTGTAAAAAAATCAGTGGTTGAAATTAAATATTGATCATTACCTAAATCATAAACAGCTGCATCATCTTTCGTATGATTACCTACAATCAATTTATCATTATCCGGAAAAACAAACGATGAATTTAAAATCGATTCTAAATCTTTTGGTGCAATTTTACATCCACATCCCGAACCATGTGAGAATTGTGTGAGTTTTATTTCTTCCATTTTAATTTTTTGTCATCCTGAGTAGCATGAGGAACGAATGCGTATCGAAGGATATAATTTTACGTTTTACAATTTATATTTCCTCAAAATTTCCTCTGCCATTTTCTCTGGATTTATTTTTTCAATGGCAATTTTCACTATTGTATTTCCTTCTCTCTTTGATAAACCAAATTCATAAGTCTTATCATAATATTTTAAAGAAATTTTGAACGATTCAATCAAATTTCCTTCTTCAAGAAATCTCAAGGCATCTTTGGAAAATCTTGTATCTAGTTTTCTTAAAATTCTTTCGGTTGCAGCTAGCAATTCTTCTTTAGGATATTTTCCATAATGCTCTGCAATATATTTTGCTCTTTCTTCAAACGGAACATCGAAATAAAAAACGCTGCAACTTCTCATTTGTAAAAAAAAGGGAGAAGGAATGATTACTCTACCAATTAATTTACTCTCATCCTCTAAAAATAAATCTTCATTTTCATTAGTGAATCGTAGTTCTAGCGCTAATTTATTTTCAAAATGTTCTTGTGAGGGTTGTGGCAATTCTCCAATAGAACCAAACGATGACCCTTTATGATGAGCTAATTTTTCTAAATCAATAACTTGTAATCCCTTTTTTTTCAATTCAGGTAAAACCAATGTTTTTGCAGAACCTGTTCTTCCACCAATGATTTTTATTTTTCTTTCTTTTTTAAATTCTTCTAATACTAAATTTCGAAATGATTTATACCCGTTTTTTAGAGTGAAAACTTTATACCCATAAATTTCAAATAACCAAGCTATACTTCCACTGCGCATGCCTCCACGCCAGCAATGAATATATATGGTTTTTATAGTATTTGATTCGTCACTATGACTCGTGCTAGTGTCTGTAGCTGCAACTGCCGCTGCCACTTTCTTCAACTCTTCAATATACCAAATCATCCTCGGTCCAAATATTTCTAATCCCTTGTGAATCGCTTCTTGTTTTCCTGTTTTTTTATAAAGTGTTCCAACAATCGCTCTTTCTTCATTGGTAAAAAGCGGAATATTATATGCGCCCGGAATATGTCCCTGCTCAAATTCTGCAGGCGTTCGCACATCAATGATTAAGGATTTTTTTCCTTCTTCTAAAAACTTTTCTATTTCGAGTGCTATTGGCAAGTTAATTTGAAATTATTTCATTTAAAAAATTCACATTATATATTTATCAATTCTACAAAATATCGAAGAAATTTTCTAATCTGAGAAAATCTATCTTTTTTTATTGCAATCTAATCTGCGAAATCTATGAAATCTGTGGCTGCATTTAATTTACGCTTATCATCCCTGAAATCACAATCGCTCTATTTTTCACTTCATCTACATTCGCATTTTTCTCATCATAAGTCACAACAACTCCCATTCTACGAAAAGGTCGAGTAGTAGGCTTACCAAATATTTTAATATCGCATTTTTTTTCTGCTGCTGCTTTTTCCAAACCGGTATATACTGGATTCGTTCCTTCGCTACGAGCAAGCAAAACTGAACTTGCACCAACTCGCTCCAAGGTGATTTCCGGAATGGGTAAACCTAAAACAGCTCTGGCATGCAATTCAAATTCCGAAAAATTTTGTGTTCCAGCCAATGTCACCATTCCAGTATCATGAGGTCGTGGTGATAATTCCGAAAAATAGACACCATCTTTTTCTGATACAAAAAATTCTACACCCCAAATTCCTGCACCTGTTAATGCATTGGTTACTTTCGCGGCCATTTCTTGTGCTTCTTTCAAGTGTTCTGGTTTCATTACGCATGGTTGCCAGCTTTCTTGATAATCTCCACGCTCTTGTCGATGTCCGATAGGCGGACAAAATAAAGTGGGGCCATTCTTTTGTGTCACTGTTAGCAATGTAATTTCATAGTCGAACGAAATAAATTCTTCTGCGATCACTTCAATAATATCTCCTCTTGATCCTTCTACTGCATAATTCCATGCTTTTTCTATCGCGTCTTCACTTTTTATTACAGATTGACCCTTTCCCGAGGAAGACATTAATGGCTTCACCACACAAGGAATTCCAACATTTTTAGTTGCCGCTTTCAATTCTTCAAATGAAGTAGCATAAGAATATTTTGCTGTTTTTAATCCTAATTCTTTTGCAGCTAAGTCACGAATGGCTTTTCTATTCATCGTAAAATTCGCAGCTTTTGCTGAGGGAACCACTTGGATTTTTTGTTTTTCGTATTCGTAAAATCTCTCTGTGCGAATGGCTTCAATTTCTGGAACAATTAAATCAGGTTGATGTTTAGCAACTATTTTGTCTAGCGCATCACCATCTAGCATATTAATGATTTCTCTAGTATCAGCTACATGCATTGCTGGAGCATTGTCATACGAATCTACAGCAATAACATACTGTCCCAATCTCTTTACTGCAATAACGAATTCCTTACCTAATTCACCCGAACCTAAAAGCATGATTTTTTTCATCTCGATAAATTTTGATTTCAAAGTTAGTTTTTTTTATCAATCTTCTCTCCAATCCTCCCCTTTCCAAGGGGAGGTGCCGAGTCTTCGAGGCGGAGGGGTCTGATTACTATTTAAAATTTATAAAACTTTTCTAATTGGAGGTTGCTCGTCTTCGTGCCAGAGCGGTCTAATTGTGACTAAATTTTTTCATTACTTTTTGTTTTATAAACTATTTCAATTCCACGGACAAGGCAATCCTCCCCTTATCTTAGGGGAGGTGTCGAGTCTTCGAGACGGAAGGGTTTTAACCTAGTTTTATTCTCCAATTTTAAATCAAACATTGGTCATTCAAATCATTTACAAAATTTCCCTATCTTTGTCTAAATTATTTATCTATGAAAACCATCAATTTTTTAACCACTTTTATTATCTCTTTATCGCTAATTATATCTTCTTGCTCTTCAGGTGATGAAAAAGCAGAAAAATCGGGAGAAAAAAAGGATTCTGTAGTAACCGATGAAACGGAAATGCCAATGATTGATGAAGTCGAAATGGAGTATATGTATGAAGTGACCAATACAAAAACAAAGAAAACAGTGACAATGTCTCAAGAAGAATATTTAGAGTCTGGTGTTTGGGAAAATTCAGATGTAACGATTAAGGAAATCCCAGTAGCCAAATAGTTAATTATGTAATTCATTGCCTGGTTCACTTTTCTCAACTAATCGAACAAATTCTTGCCATTGACTTTTATCGCAAACAAATCTGCTTATTCTTATTCTTTTTATTTTTCCATCTTTATTTCTAAAAAGTTTAGAACCATCAAAAGATAAATCCGAAATATGGTCAAAGGAATATCTCCAGGCAACAAATCCCAATAGAGTATAGGTCACTAATGATTTCTCTTCTAATTTAAAATAGGCCTGAAAAAAATACATTATCCCAACAACAATAACCATCACTCCAGGAGCAAAACTTTTGTCTTCCATTTTACCCGTTAAATTCAATAAAATAAAATTCAAACTGATTAAAATCAATCCCGAAATCACAAACGTAATCGCCCATCCTTTTGAGTAGTAAACTTTCATGTAAACAAAAATATTAAAACTAACCTAACATAACTAACCTAACGAACTTAACTAACTTAACTAACAAAACCAACTAAACAATTATTCTTATCTTTACACCATGCTCCTACTCACACCAACTCATTGGAAAGACTACGAACTCCTTGATTGCGGAAACTTCGAAAAACTCGAACGTTTCGGATCACATATTACCATCCGACCAGAGCCGCAAGCTTTATGGGATAAAAAATGGAGCGATGCCGATTGGAAAAAAAAGGCGCATGTTCTTTTTACACAGAAATCTTCTTCTTCTGGTGATTGGCAAAAACTAAAACAAGTCGCCGAGCAATGGAAAATTTCATATCAACTAAATCTTGAGTCGAAGTCCAATTCTCCCCTTATCTTAGGGGAGATTTCCGACTCGCCTTTGCGAAGCGCTTTGGCGGATCAAGGAGGACAGAGGGGTATTACTCTCCGTCTTGGTCTCACCTCCTTCAAACACGTAGGTGTTTTCCCCGAACAAGCCGTTAATTGGGATTATATTTTTAAGGCCATTCAGGATTTAAAAAAACAAGGTATTGAAGCTCCTCGTTTCTTGAATTTATTCGCTTATACTGGTGCGGCTTCATTGGTTGCAAAAGCAGCTGGCGCAGATGTTGTTCATGTAGATTCTATCAAGCAAGTAGTTTCTTGGGCTAGAGAAAATATGGACCATTCTCAACTCTCCGATATTCGTTGGGTGGTGGAGGATGCTTTAAAATTCGTTTCACGAGAAGCAAAACGAGGAAATAAATACCACGGAATTATTCTTGACCCTCCTGCCTTTGGTCATGGTCCCAATGGAGAAAAATGGAAACTCGAAGATAATATCAATGAAATGATGAAGGGAGTTATTTCTATTTTAGATCCCGAAAAACATTTTATGATTCTTAATGCTTATTCACTTGGATTTTCTTCTCTCATTATCGAAAATATGCTAAGTGATTTCGCTAAAGAAAATTTAGAAACGGGTGAATTATTTCTTAAAGCTCAATCAGGAATTACATTGCCACTGGGTGTGTTTGGGCGTTTCAGAAATTTCTGATGAATAATTTTGATTATATCATTGTGGGGAGAGGTTTAGCAGGAACCGTTCTTTCATTAGCATTAATTAAAGAAAATAAAAAGGTTTTAATTATAGATGAACCTTCGCTTTCTTCTTCTTCAAAGGTAGCTGCAGGGTTATATCAACCTATGACATTCAAACGTACAGTTGAAACTTGGGTAGGCTTAAATTCCATTACAGAGGCAATTGAATTTTATCAATGGACAGAAGAATTGTTAGCAGAATCGTTTTTTCATCCACTTTCGATGTATAGGATGTTTAGCAGTTTCGAAGAACAAAATAATTGGGCATTGAAAGTTTCTGATTCTCGATTTTCTAATTTAATTGGAGAAAATAAGAAGGAAGAAGCGGATAAATGCCATTCTAAATTTGGTTATGGCAACGTCAATCACGCAGGATATTTAGATATTCCGAAATTTCTGCAAGCAAGTGAAAAATATTTGAATAAACAGAAATCTATTTTAAATGAAAAAGTAAATTACCACGAAATTGTTATTTTAGAAAATGGAATTTCATATAAAGGCAACACCGCGTCTAAAATAATTTTTTGCGAGGGTTGGTTAATTAAAAATAATCCTTGGTTTGATTATATCCCAATGAAACCAGTAAAAGGTGAAATTCTAACGATTAATATTTCAGATAAGAAATTCAACTCTATTATCAGCGGTGGATTATTTTCTGTTCCAAGAAAAGAAGGAGATTATAAAGTTGGTTCTAATTATAATTGGAAAGAACTCAATGAAATTCCTACCGAAAGTCTAAAAAAGGATTTTGTAAATGAAATTTCTCAAATTTTAGATGCAACTTCAATTTCAGTTACCAATCATGAAGCCGGTATTCGGCCAGCGTCACATGATCGCAGACCCATTATTGGCCAACACCCAAAATTTGAAAACCTATTTTTATTTAATGGATTAGGTGCTCGAGGAGTAGCATTGGCTCCTTTCACTTCTAATTTTCTTGTTCAAAATCTTATTGCTAAATCCGAAATACCTTCTGAAATAAACCTAAATCGGTTTTCAAAATATTTTCATTAATGGTTCTCCCCTTAAGAACACTTAATTCCTCATATGTTTAATTTTTTTCTTTAAATTTTTAGTTCCCAATATTTTTCCGTTTGGCAGGAAATTTCTTCTATATTTAATTCTACTAATTTTTGACTATAAATTTACTGTATGTATCCAGCACTAATCGGGTTCATCCTTAAGCAGAAAACAAAAAAATTATCAATCTAGGATCCGCCAAAAGAATTCACAAGGTGATTTATGAACAATTAAAATACATAATGCCCAATAAAATTGATTTCGATTAATAATTTTGTCGATTTTCACTTCTAAATTTGTATTTTTACATTTCAATTTAAATAATTCATGGCAGTAGTTGGTGCTTTAATGGAGGAACTTCTTAAAATTCGGAAACGAATTAAACTCCGTACACCCGTTCCGCCTGAAGTGGCTCAAGAGAAAACTCTTCGAAGATTAATTCATACTTCTAGTCACACTTCGCTCGGTAAAGCCTATGATTTTTCTAGTTTGCTTCGAGAAAAGCATATTATCGAAAGCTTTAGAAATCGGGTTCCCGTTTTTGATTATAAAAAATTATATGATGCTTGGTGGAATCGCACTATCGCCGGAGAAAGAGATATAGCATGGCCAGGTCGAGTAAAGTATTTTGCACTCACTTCCGGAACTTCCGAATCAGCAAGTAAGCGTGTTCCAGTTACCCCTCATATGCTAAGAGCAATACGTAAGACAAGCCTTAGACAAATGCTTTCAATTCCCGATTTTGATATGCCCACTGATTTTTATCAAAAAGGAATTTTAATGCTTGGAGGCTCTTCCACTCTCAAACACAATCAAAGTGGTTATGGTTGGGAAGGAGATCTTAGTGGAATTGTACAAAAAAGATTACCGGTTTGGGTTCATAATTTTTACAAGCCAGGAAGAAAATTAGGTAGTATTCCAGATTGGAGTACAAAGTTAGATGCAATAACAAAAGTGGCGCATAAATGGGATGTAGGAATTGTTTGTGGCGTCCCTGCATGGATTCAATTACTTACTCAAAAAATTATTGAGCACAATAAAGTAAGTCACATTCATGAAATTTGGCCCAACTTGAACATCTACGTTCATGGAGGCGTATCGTTCACCCCTTATCGAGATTCTTTTTCTAAACTATTAGGGAAAGAGATTCATTATTTGGATACCTATCTCGCATCAGAAGGATTTATGGCTTTTCAAAGCTCTCAGAATAAAGAAGGAATGCAACTGGTATTGGATAATGGAATTTTTTTCGAATTTATTCTTTTCACAGAAACTAATTTTGATGAAGAAGGACAACTTCGAGATCATCCGCAAATAGTATCATTGGGTGAAGTTGATTTAAATAAAGATTATGCTATTCTAGTTTCTACCTGCGCAGGCGCCTGGAGATATTTAATTGGAGATACCATTCGTTTTAAAACTAAAGATGATTTTCAAGTAATTATTTCTGGACGAACGAAACATTTTTTATCAATGGTTGGTGAACATTTATCGGTAGATAATATGAATATGGCCATTAATGCAGTGTCTAAAGAATTTGGTGTTTCTATAAATGAATTTGCTGTTTCGGGTATACCCTATGAAGGATTTTTTGCACACAAATGGTATATTGGAACCAATGCAGTTATAAATACAGAATTGCTCCGCCATAAAATTGACCAAACTCTTTGTGAATTAAATGATGATTATGCCACTGAGCGTAAACATGCACTAAAAAACATTCTTGTAGAATCCGTTCCATTGGATAAATTTTATAATTACATGAAAGCGAAAGGAAAATTAGGAGGGCAACATAAATTTCCTCGTGTTTTAAAATCCACCCAACTAAAGGAATGGGAGCAATTTTTGCAAACAGAGGTAATTTAACCGCATTAGTGGTTATTATTCTATTTTTATTGCTCGAACTTTTTTACTTTTAGCCTTTCGAAAATTAATACACCCCATGTTTCAAGCCGCTTTAGAAGGTATTTTTTTAGGCTTCACTTTGAGCTTCCTAGTTGGACCAGCTTTCTTTTTACTTCTCGAAGTAAGTTTGAGAGATGGTGTAAAACATGCCTTGTTTTTTGATTTAGGAGTTCTAATTAGTGATATTATTTTCGTTTATATTGCTTTCACATTTACGCAAGAAGTAGCAGCACTTGAAAAACATCACCACACATTCGAAATCCTAATCGGTGGAATTTTCATATTATTTGGATTGTATAATATATTCCGAACGAAAGGCACAGAAATGCCAGTTGAACATGAAAACAAACATCTTTCACGATTCAAATGGAAATATGTTAGAACCTTTCTTAAAGGATTTCTTTTTAATATCATAAATCCAGGTGTGCTTTTTTATTGGTTTGCGGTAACTTTCATTGGGCAATACAAAAATAATTTTGGAGAATATCAAATGATCGTTTTTTATTGTTCCATTCTCGTTTCATTTTTTAGTATTGATGTACTTAAAATCATTGGAGCAGGTTCGCTTAAAAAATTCATGACCCCCGAAATTCTTAAAAAGGTAAATCAAATTGTAGGGGTTATCCTCATTATTTTTGGATTAGCACTTGTTCTCAAAGGTGCTTTTCATAATTACCTATAGTTTTTATTTCCTGTAACTTTTGTTTTAGTTTACGTTATACCAATTATGCTTATAAAAAGAACAAGAAGATGGGTGTATTTTATAGATATAATTGGCATTAAATTGTTCGCAACTAAATTCCATTTACGTTATTTTACCCGAACAGGAAATTAATTTAGCATGGAATTTGAATGAGTAATAATATGAATCTGAAATATATTTTGTTTTTTCTCCTTTTTGTGTATTTAGCTCCTGCTAATGCACAAACAATTAATGGCTCCAACATTCCAACAGACGAACTCATAACTACCTACTGGGACGCAAAAAACAAAAAAATGAGAAGTCGAGGTAAATATAATTATGCTGGTTTTTCAGGAATCGGAAAGCAAGACGGGAAATGGGAGTTTTGGTATGAAAACGGAAAACAAGAAGAAGTAGCCAATTATTCCAAAGGAAAACTCCAAGGAAAAGTAACCAAGTATTGGCAAAACGGTAAAAAAATGCATGAAGGCTATTTTAAACAAGATGTCATCGATAGTACTATGAAATCTTGGTATGAAAATGGAAAAATACACGAATCAGGAACTTATTCAATGGGAAAAAAGACCGGAGTTTGGAAATATTATGATTTATCAGGTAAACCTACACACGAAGAAAAACATGCCGATGGAAAAGTATATCTCCTAAATTTTTGGAATCACAAGGACGAAAAAACAGTGGAGAGTGGAAATGGAACTAAAATTGAATATTATTCAACGCTAGAAACCGAAAAGGTAAAGCCTATTATTAAATTACAATACACGTATAAAAACGGTTTGGAAAACGGCCCTTTTGTAGAATATAATCCACTGGGAAAAGTGCTTGCTCAAGGAAATTACAAAGAAGGTTTAAAAGACGGTGATTGGTTATTTAGTTTTAGTGATGGAATACAATATAAAAAAGTTTCGTATAAAGAAGATTTATTTCATGGCCCTTATGAACAATATCTTATAACAGATACTTCCTATTTCGCTCAAATTACCGGGAATTATCAAAATGGAAAAAAACAGGGAGAATGGATTTGGAAATTTCCCAATGAAAAAATCGACATGAAAGGAAATTTTGAAAATGATCTCCAAGAAGGATTTTGGTATTTTGGATATGAAAACGGAAAAAGAAATTACGAAGGAACTTTTTCAAAAGGATTACGTGAAGGAGAATGGAGTTATTATTATCAAACCGGAGAATTATGGAAAAAAGGCACTTTTTCTGCCGACCTTAAGCATGGCGAATGGACTACATGGTATGAAGATGGAACTAAACTAGCTAGTGGAAATTATGAAAACGGAGAAGCACATGGTGTTTGGACCTCATGGTTCGAAAATGGACAAATAAAAGATGAAGGCTCATTCAAAAAAGGAATCATGGATGGAGTTTGGAAAGGGTGGTATCCCAATGGAAAAATGTCCTACAGCGGATTTTATAAAGATTCATTTAAATCTGGCTCATGGACATATTGGTTTGATAATGGAAAAATATTAGATCAAGGAAATTATAAAATTGTAACACGAACAGAACAAATTAATGCAACGGGAACTACAACTTCCGAATTTAAAGAAAGTGCTAAACACGGAAAATGGACATCCTACAATGAAAGAGGAGAATTAATTTCTGTTGGTACTTATGATGAAGGAGTCAAAGACGGAAAATGGATTCATTACCAGCAAGGAGGTTTGCTGGTTGCAACGGAAGTATATTATAAAAAAGGAGAACTTCATGGAAAATCTACTACCTATAATCGTTCAGGAAAATTAGAAAGCGAACTTGAATACAAGGAAAATCAAAAACACGGTGACTCTAAAATCTATGATAAAAAAGGCAAAATACTTTCCCATAAAGTCTATAAAGAGGGTAAAGTTGATAAAGTGATTGTCGACCCTTCTTTACCGAATCGATAAACCTTATCTTCTGTAAAATATCCAGAATCCAGAAAAAGTGCATTTCTGAGCTACCAATCTCAACTTCCAAGAACTCCGAAGGGGTTCAATATCAGTACAAAACTTTTTTGAAGCGAATTCTAGAACACTAAAGGTGTCCAACATAAACCCATCTTCTGAAATTTTGAAGTATCCACTTGTCTTCTTTCTTTTTTCTCGTATATTTGCATTCTAATTACATATAAACTGATAAGTGAAGAGGGGACAGTGTCCCCTCTTTCTTTTGAAATATGATTACGAAAGAACAAATAGAAAAGATTATTAATGAGGCAAATAAAGGCACAGATCGCTTTTTAGTTGACCTTAAAATTGAAGTAGGAAACAAAATAACTATCGAAATGGATGCCTTTTCTGGTTTTTCTATCGGAGATTGTGTTAAAATTTCTCGATTTATCGAAGAAAAATTAGATCGTGAGAAAGAAGATTTTGAATTAAATGTCTCTTCTCCAGGAGCAGAAAAACCATTTAAAGTACCTCAACAGTTTAAAAAACATATCGGACGCACGTTAAAGGTAAAGTCAACTGATGGAATTGAAATACAAGGACAACTTTTGAATGCTGATGAGCAAAAAATTATAATTGAATCTAGTGCAAAAGAAAAAGTAGAAGGAAAAAAATCGAAGGAATTAATCGTTCGTCAAAACGAATTTCAAATCAATAACATTAAAGAAGCTAAAATAATCCTATCTTTTAAATAAACAATTATGGAAAGTTTAAACCTCATCGAATCTTTTTCTGAATTTAAAGAATTCAAGAACATTGATCGTGTAACATTAATGAGTATACTCGAAGATGTTTTTCGTGGAATGCTTCGTAAAAAATATGGGACTGATGACCATATCGACATTATTCTTAACGTAGAAAAAGGAGATTTAGAAATTTGGATGAATCGCGAAATTGTACGTAACGAAGAAGTAGAAGATGAAAATACGCAAATCGCATATTCTGAAGCCGTAAAAATCGAACCAGATTTTGAAATAGGTGAAGAAGTGTCAGAACAAATTTTCATTGATGATTTTGGACGTAGAAATATTTTGGCGCTTCGTCAAAATTTGATTTCTAGAGTACTCGATTTAGAAAAAGATACGATTTACAAAAAATATAAAGATAGAATTGGTGAAATTATCACCGGTGAAGTTTACCAAATCTGGAAAAAAGAAATTCTTATTTTAGATGATGAAGGAAATGAATTGATTCTTCCAAAATCAGAACAAATTCCTTCTGACTTTTTCAAAAAAGGAGATAATGCTCGTGCAGTGGTAATCAAAGTGGATTTACGTAACGGAAATCCTGTGGTTATTTTATCTAGAACTTCTCCAGTTTTCCTAGAAAGATTATTTGAATTAGAAGTTCCAGAGGTTTTCGATGGATTAATTACCATCAAGAAAATTGTACGTGAACCAGGTGAGCGAGCAAAAGTTGCGGTTGAATCTTATGATGACCGAATCGATCCAGTAGGTGCATGTGTCGGCATGAAAGGATCTCGTATCCATGGAATCGTTCGCGAGTTGCGAAATGAAAATATTGACGTCATCAATTTCACAAATAATAACCAATTATTGATTAGTCGTGCTTTAAGTCCAGCTAAAATTACATCTATTGCGCTGGATAACGAAACGATGAAAGCAGATGTTTATCTTAAACCTGATCAAGTTTCATTAGCCATTGGAAAAGGTGGGCATAATATCAAATTAGCGAGTAAACTAACTGGTTACGAAATCGATGTGTATCGTGAAGACGCAGATGAGGTGGATGACGTAGATTTAGAAGAATTCTCCGACGAAATTGATAGTTGGATTATTGAAGAATTTAAGTCAATTGGTTGTGATACAGCTAAGAGTGTACTTGAATTATCAGTCGAAGAATTAGTAAAAAGAACAGATCTTGAAGAAGAAACAGTGAATGAAGTGATGAAGATTCTTAAGTCAGAATTTGAATAAGGGTTGTTCACATAATGAGCTTGTTATTAACAGGATTTCTATAACAGTAGAATTCTAGTAATTTTGTAGCGTAAAAACAGGGATTAAAGAATGTCAGAACAAAAAACATCGAGGTTAAGTAAAGTGGCTCGCGAACTCAATGTGGGTATCGCTACTATTGTTGATTTTCTTAACACGAAAGGAATTAAGATTGATACTAATCCCAATACAAAAATTGAGGATCAACATTATCAAATTCTTTTATCAGAATTTCAATCTGAAAAAAAAGAAAAGGAAAAATCACGTAACGTTATCAGCACAGAGAAACGTGAAACGATTACTATCGAAAACACTCACCGAAAGGTAGAGGAATCCGATAATGAACCAGAAGAAATTCTGATTAAAAACGTAAATACTCAACCTTCTCCAGAGCCTGAGTTGATTAAAACAAAAGTTGAATCAGATTTCAAAGTGAAAGTGGTCGATAAAATCGATCTTTCTTCATTAGAGAAAAAGCCAAAATATAATAAAGTAGAGAAAGCAGAGGAAAAACCTAAGCCGAAAGTAGAAGAGAAACCAGTTGAAGAAGTAAAAATTCAACCTGAAGTCAAAGTAGAAACTCCAGTCGAAAAAGTTCCTGAAGAACCAATTGAAATTGAAACCATACGTGCAAAAGTCGATAAACTGGCTGGAACAAAAGTTATGGGTAAAATAGAATTACCAGTAGAAAAAGAAAAGAAAAAAGATACTGCCGAAGATGATCGTAAAAAGCGTAAGCGTAAACGTATCAAAAAGGTAAATATTGATAAGGCAACTCCAAGCACTAGTTTTGATCCAACCAAAAAGAAGGAAGGCGGATTCCAACCTGGAAATCGTCCTGCTGGTGGTGGTTATCAAGGCTACAAAAAAGGATCTGCGCCAAAATATCCAAAAACGGATAAACCGCCAGTAACTGAAGTTGATGTTCAAAAAGAAATAAAAGAAACACTCGCCCGTTTAAGTAATCAAGGAGGAAAATCTAAACGTTCCGAATTGAGAAAAGCCAAGCGTGTTTCAATGAGCGCTAAGCGTGAAGAAGAACGCGTAATGAACGAGGAACAAGAAAAAATTCTTAGACTTTCTGAATTCGTAACCGTTTCCGATTTAGCAAAATTGATGGATGTGCAAGTAACACAGATTATCTCTGCATGTATGAGCCTCGGAATATTCGCCTCTATCAACCAACGTCTCGATGCAGAAACAATCACAATCATCGCAGATGAATTTGGATATCAAGTAAATTTTGTGACGGCTGATGCACAAGAAAAAATTGAAGAAGCCGAAGATTTACCAGAAGATTTAATTCATAGGTCACCAATTGTAACAGTAATGGGTCACGTAGATCATGGTAAAACATCTTTACTCGATTATGTTCGTAAAGCAAATGTAATTGCAGGTGAAGCAGGAGGAATTACTCAACATATTGGTGCCTACGCAGTGGAATTAGAAAATTCAAAAAAAATCACTTTCCTAGATACTCCCGGTCACGAAGCATTTACTGCGATGCGTGCACGTGGTGCAAAAGTAACGGATATAGCAATTATAGTTATTGCAGCTGACGACAGCGTTATGCCGCAAACAAAAGAAGCTATTGCTCATGCTCAGGCAGCAGGTGTGCCTATGGTTTTTGCTATAAATAAAGTTGATAAATCTGGTGCACGTCCCGAAAAAATTCGTGAAGATTTAGCAAATATGAATATCCTCGTTGAGGATTGGGGAGGAAAATACCAATGTCAAGAAATATCTGCGAAAAAAGGACTTGGAATAAATGAATTATTAGAAAAGGTTTTATTAGAAGCTGAAATGTTAGAGCTTACCGCTAATCCTAAAAAATTAGCAAAGGGAACAATCATCGAAGCAACCTTAGATAAAGGAAAAGGATATGTGGCAACCATTCTCGTTTCTGCAGGAACATTAAATATTGGAGATGTAATGTTGGCAGGATGTTTCAGTGGAAGAGTAAAAGCCATGTATAACGAGCGCGGACAACAAGTAACCTCTGCCGGTCCTTCAACTCCAGTTACCATTCTTGGTTTAAATGGTGCACCCAATGCTGGTGATATTTTTAATGTGATGACGGATGAACGTGAAGCAAGAAATATTGCTACTAGACGTGAACAGATTATTCGTGAGCAAGGAATGCGAACGCACAAACATATTACTCTTGATGAAATCGGTAGACGTTTGGCTATTGGAGATTTCAAAGAATTAAATATTATCGTGAAAGGTGACGTGGATGGATCAGTAGAAGCACTTTCGGATTCATTATTGAAACTTTCTACAGAAAAAGTAATGGTGAGAATCATTCACAAAGGAGTAGGAGCAATCACAGAATCAGATATTCTTTTAGCATCGGCATCAAATGCAATTGTTATTGGATTCCAGGTTCGCCCTTCTATTGCTGCCCGTAAATTAGCGGAAACAGAAGAAATTGATGTTCGTTTGTATTCAATCATTTACAATGCAATTAATGAAGTAAAAGATGCAATGTCGGGTATGCTTTCTCCTGAAAAACAAGAAAAAATTGTGGGAACTGCAGAAATTCGTCAAACATTCAAAATCACCAAAACAGGCACAATTGCCGGTTGCTTTGTCACCGATGGAAAAATTACTCGTCAATCAAATGTTCGCGTAATTAGAGATGGTATTGTTATTTTCTCAGGACATCTTGGTTCTTTAAAACGATTCAAAGACGATGCTAAAGAAGTAACTCATGGTTATGAGTGCGGATTAAACATTGATAAATTCAATGATATCAAAGAAGGTGATTTAGTAGAGGCTTATGAAATCATTGAGGTAAAAGCTACTTTGTAAAATACAGTTGAAAATTAAAAAGCCGCAGTTCATGCGGCTTTTTTTTTGAGTATTTTTTAGAATCTTAATTAAATATCAATTATCATTTTCTTCTTTTCTTCTTTTCTGTTATGTCCACTAACTATAGTTATCTTGAGTAGAACTTTTCTCACGACCGAAGGAAGCATTTGATTCTTTGAAAAGCGTATCGAAGGATCCAACTAACAACTGCCTACTGTTTTTCTTTACTCCCAATTGAAAACTGCCAACTGCCACTTTCCCTAATCTTCCAATCTTGGCAACTCAATATCATCTTCCACTACAATTGCATCTGGCCAGTCAACTTTTATTTCATTCATAAAACTTTCTGCTTGTAATCGTGTTCTGAAATCACCAACACGTAAACGAAAATTAGGTGCCTTATAATTGATATATGCTGGTTGTTCTTTGTATCTCGCCAAATAATCCGCCTTTTTTTGATTCACAGAATTTTTTTCTTGATCATAGAAAATTTGTAATCGATAACCAGCCATCTTGACCGCATTTTGACCATTTTGGGGTGTTCCTTGATACTCGGTTAGAGAATTTAATCTAGAATCACCAGAAACGTTTATTACACCATCTTTATTGGAGAAATTTAAATCAAAACTGGTTTTTACTACAGTGTCCTTTTTAAAAATTTCCAAACTATCATCCTCGTTCGAAGGTGAATATAATTTTAAATCCTTATCCTGCGTAAATCCGGAAATAAAGAATTGAAAACCCAATAGGGTAATGAAAAATAAATGTTTCATAAAATACCTTAGCCAAAAATTATGCCTCAAATATAGCCAATTCCTTATTTTATTTTTTCAAAATAGGTTATTCTTGAAAACTTCGTGCTAATTTTGGGTTAAATAAATAATTACTAAAAAATTAAAGAAAATGAAAAAAGTACTATTATCATTTGTATTAATCGGGTCGTTATTGGCAATGAATTCTTGTGGTGAAAAAGCAAAAGAAGAAAAATCTGATGAACAAAAGAAAACCGAAGAATCAGCCGATGAAGCTGTTGAAGAAACGCCTGAAGTAGCTGAAGTTTCTTGCGAGCAACCTATGCAAGATTTCATGGATATGATTAAAGGTTCTTATACCGATGTAGAAGCAGCTTTAGATAAATTCGGAGCCGAAGGATTGGACAGAGCTGATATGGATATTTATGATTTAAAAGAACCAAAAGTAGTTTCTTGCCAAAAAACAGATTCAGGTGAGTGTTGCACAATGGAGGCTGGCGCTGGAATGACAATTAGAACTTATGAAATTTGCTGGACAGATGGAAAAATCACAACCATTGTCGATAAAGGAATGAAATAAATAATCGGTTTTTTTAAATCGTTTTACTGATAATTATCAACCAAGAACCCGTAAATAATTTTTACGGGTTTTTTTATGGTAAAACACTGGGTAGCAACGAACCTTATTTAGAATCATTTTAAATTAGTATGACCTCTGACAATTTTATGACAATTTGAAATAATCATTCATTTTCTCTAATAAATTTGTGACTGATAAAAACGGTTTTTAAGTCGACTTTTTGAAACAAAATAAAGATATGAGTCAATCATTTCGCGGTGTAAAGAGCTTGTTCTCAATAGGTTCTTTCCTCTTTCTTCTTCAGATGGTTTTTGCGGTAAATACATTTGCCCAAACCGGTGAAGACCTTTTTAAAGCCAATTGTGCTTCTTGCCATAAACCGGACGCTGACTATACTGGTCCAGCACTTAAAGGTGCTGCGTCACGTTGGCAAAAAGCTTATGGTGACACACTAAAAATTTATGAGTGGATTAAAAATCCTAAATCCGTAGTAGATCAAGGTGGATACGGTGCTGAATTAGCTACCAAATGGAAAGCATCCGGTATCATGACTAATCAACCATTAACAGACGCTCAGATTTTTCTTGTATTAAATTATGTTGAATCTTATACGGCACCTGCACCTCCCCCTGCCTCCGCTGGAGCTGAAGGAGAAGTGAAAGAAGAAGGTGGATCTTGGCTTTGGTGGGTTATCGTTGGAACAATATTCATTATTATAGCTACCGCAGTAGGAACGGTTCGTAAACAATTAGTAAACGCAAATCGCGAAAAAGAAGGACTAGCTCCACTTGAAGAAAAAACATATTTACAAACATGGGGCGCCTGGGCTTGGAGAAATAAAGTTCTTGCAGGATTTATTGCATTCTTCTTTTTAATGGGCGGTTTAGTCGATGGTACTTATATTCTCATGGATGTAGGTGTTTATGAAAACTACAAACCAGAACAACCAATTAAATTTTCTCATAAAATTCACGCTGGTGACAATAAAATTAACTGCGTTTATTGCCATAATTCAGCAGAGAAAAGTAAACATGCAGGAATTCCTTCCACAAACGTTTGTATGAATTGTCATAAAGCAATTCAAAAAGGTACACAAACTGATACTCTTGAGATTTCTAAAATTTATGCTGCAATTGGATTTAATACAAAAGCAAATGCATATACAGGTAAAATAGGTGAGCCTTTGAAATGGTTAAAAGTACACAACCTACCAGACCACGTATATTTTAATCACTCACAACACGTTGTGGTTGGAGGTTTAGAGTGTCGTCAATGCCATGGAAATATGGAAAAAGAAGATGTAGCTCGAGTGATGCCACATGACTCTTTAGCAAAAATCAATAAACAAATCTATGGCGCAGAATTCACCATGAATCGCGCTACTTTAACAATGGGATGGTGTATCGAATGTCATGAGCAAGCAGTATCTAAAGGATACGGTGATGACAAAAATGGATATTACGTTGAATTGAAAAAGAGATTACGCAAAAACAAAAAGTTGTTTAAACAACATTTGGAAGACGATAAAGTAACCGTTGAAGAGCTTGGCGGTTGGGAATGTGCAAAATGTCATTATTAATTATTTAGGGTGAATCTATGAGTAACAATAAAACATATTGGAAGGGGCTCGAAGAACTTCATAATACCCCTGAGTTTGTAAAAAATCGCGATAATGAGTTTCCGGCTGAAACACCGTTGGACGCATTCCTCGCTGATGATAAACTTCGTGAATCATCTACAAGCAGAAGGGATTTCTTAAAGTTTTTAGGCTTTAGTATAACTGCTGCAACTATCGCATCTTGCGAAACACCAGTAATTAAATCAATTCCGTATACCAATAAACCAGAGGAAATTACTCCGGGTGTTGCCAATTGGTATGCCTCTACTTATTATGACGGACAGAACTACGGAAGTATTTTAGTAAAAACTCGCGAAGGTCGACCAATTTTCATTAAAGGAAACAAACAGTTCGGTATTAACATGGGTGCCACAAATGCAGTCATGACCGCTTCTGTTCTTGGTTTATATGATGAAGCTCGTGTTAGTGGACCAAGAAAACGTGGTTCTAATAAGGATTTGAAATGGTCAGATGTAGATAAGAATATTCGTGAGGATCTTGCAAAAATCGCTTCAGATAAAGGTGAAATTGTAATTCTTACCAATACAGTAATTAGTCCTAGTACAAAATCCATTCTTTCTGATTTTATCAAAGTGATGGAAGGACAAACTGTAGCTCCTTATGATTTCAATGTATCAACAGGCTTAACTCCAATGCCAATCCCTGCTGAAGGAGCAGAAGCTAATACACCTGTTGCAAATGCAGGTGCTCCAGCTGTAGTTGCTGTCGAAGAAAATGCAGTTGTAGGTGAATCTCCTGCAAAATCAAATGTTCGTTGGATTCAATACGATAGCATTTCCTATAAAGGAATTCGCTTAGCAAATAAAAAATCTTTCGGAAAAGAAGTGATACCTTCTTATGATTTCTCTAAGGCTAAAACTGTTGTAAGTATTGCTGCCGACTTTATGAATGGTTGGCTACTTTCCAACACATATAGTGCACAATTTGCTTTGAATCGTAAACCTGAAAATGAATGGATGTCTAAGCATTTTCAATTTGAATCCATTATGTCAGTGGCAGGTTCAAATGCTGATGTACGCGTTCCAATTAAGCCTTCACAAGAAGGTGAAGTGGCCGCTGCAATTTATCAGCATGTAACCGGAAACAAAGCAGGAAATGTTTCATCAGAAATTTTAAAATTAACCGAAACTGCTGCAAAAGAATTGAAAGCGAATGCCGGATCTTCATTGTTGATTGCAGGTTCAAATGATATAAATGTTCAGATTATTGTTAATGCAATTAATGCTGAATTAAAAAATTATTCATCTACTATCGATCTTTCTAATCCTTTGAAAATGTTCCAAGGTGATGAAGAAGCTGCATTTAAATTAGCAGGTGAATTGAAGAACGCGAAAGCAGTAATTATTGCAGGAACAAATCCAGTTTATTCTTTACCAAACGGAAAAGAATTCGCAGCAGCATTAAAGAGTGATGGATTATTATCCATTTCATTTGCATTATATGCAGATGAAACAGCTTCTCATTGTTCTTATATTTGTCCAGATCATCATGCTCTTGAAACTTGGAATGATTTCCAACCAACAGAAAGTCATTATTCAATTGCACAAGCAACTATTCGACCGCTTTATGATACTGCAGCAATGCAAGAAAGTTTATTGGTATGGGCTGGTCTTGCTCCTCGTTTAGGAAAAGATAGCGATACTTACTATAAAGTCATTCGTAAGAATTGGATAGAAAATCGTTTCCCTTTGCAATCTGAGTATTCTACACCAGAAGAATATTTCAATTACATGGTTCATAATGGTTCAGGGTCAGTAAAACTTCCTGAAGCTACCACTTTTACTTTTGCAGGAGACGTAAATGAATCGGCAAAAGCAGCTACTTCTGTTAAAGGTTCAGCTGTTGAAGTTGTATTCTACCAAAAAGTGGGTATGAGTGATGGTGCAAGTGCAAACAACCCTTGGTTGCAAGAATTACCCGATCCAATTACTAAAGTGACATGGGATAATTATGTTACAATGGCTCCTGTCGATATGGAAGGAACCTATAACACTTACATCGGTCAAGAAAATCCGGCAAGTGTAGTTAACGTAAATGTAAATGGAGTTGAATATAAATTACCAGTTTTCCCACAGCCTGGTCAAGCAAAAGGTACAATTGGTATCGCTATTGGATATGGTCGTGGTTCAAATGGTGAAGAGATTGGAAAAGCAGCATTTCAAGTTGATCAATACGGAAGTTATATTGCCGGTGATGCTAATGGCAAGACTCCAATTGGTCAAAATATTTTCAAAGCATTGAAATTAAATGACGACGGAGTTTTTGTTTATTCTGCAAGTAAAGCTGATGTTTCTGATGCCAGTGAAGAATATTCTCTAGCATGTACTCAAGTTCATGGAACAGTAATGGGAAGAACTTCTATTGTTAAAGAAACAAATTTAAAAAATTATAAAACAGGAGAAAAAGAAGGCGAAGAAGGATTCAACCCTCGCCCAAAAGTTTTCTTTGACGGAAAAGAAACAGATATCAAAGATGTAAATCTTTGGAACGATCACCCAATTGAAGCGGTTGGTCATCGTTGGGGAATGACTATCGACTTGAATACTTGTACTGGTTGTGGCAATTGTATGGTAGCTTGTCAAGCAGAAAATAACGTTCCTGTGGTTGGTAAAGATGAAGTGAGAAGAGGTCGTGAAATGCATTGGTTGAGATTAGATCGTTATTATAGTTCTGAGGCTACTCGAGAAGATGGTTATACTGCAATGGAGGTTCCTTCTGAAAATCCTGAAGTAATTTTCATGCCAATGATGTGCCAGCATTGTAATCATGCTCCTTGCGAAACGGTTTGTCCAGTGGCGGCAACTACTCATAGCAATGAAGGGTTAAACCAAATGGCTTACAATAGATGTATTGGTACTCGTTATTGCGCAAATAACTGTCCATATAAAGTGAGAAGATTCAACTGGTTCAATTATCCATCTTATAAGAAGTTTACCGCTATCAATCCAGGTCAATCTGATATGGGACGTTTAGTTCTTAATCCTGATGTGACTGTTAGAACTCGTGGTGTGATGGAAAAATGTTCACTTTGCGTGCAACAAATCCAAGGCGGAAAATTATTAGCAAAGAAAGAAATGCGCGCTGTGAAAGATGGCGACATTAATACAGCTTGTGCTGATGCTTGTCCTACAAACGCAATTATCTTCGGTGACTGGAATGATTCTGAATCTAATTTGAGAAAGTCTGCAGATAATGATCGTGCATACCAAGCACTAGAAGAAGTGGGTGTGCAACCGAACGTATGGTATAAGGTGAAAGTGAGAAACAAAGTTGAATCAAAGAAAGAAGCATAATTAAAATATAAAGAGAATGCACAAAGAAGCTGACATTCGGGAACCGTTAATATTAGGTCACAAAACCTACCACGATATCACTGAGGATATCTGTAAGCCTATTGAAAATAAGGCGCCCAAAGCTTGGTACGTTTTGTTGGCTATTTCTAGCCTCATCGCACTTTGGGGAATCGGTTGTATTTTTTATCTTATAGGTACTGGTATTGGTACTTGGGGATTAAACAAAACAGTTGGTTGGGCTTGGGATATTACCAACTTCGTTTGGTGGGTAGGAATCGGACATGCTGGAACATTAATTTCGGCTGTATTACTTCTATTCCGTCAACGTTGGAGAATGGCAATTAACCGATCTGCTGAAGCAATGACAATATTTGCGGTAATGATGGCTGCAGTTTTCCCAATTATTCACATGGGTCGTGTTTGGGTGGCTTATTGGGTTTTACCATTACCAAATCAATTCGGTTCACTATGGGTAAACTTTAATTCTCCGCTTTTGTGGGACGTTTTTGCAATCTCTACTTACTTCTCAGTTTCGCTTGTTTTCTGGTATATCGGTTTAATTCCAGATTTTGCCACCATTCGAGATAGAATGACAAAACCAGTTTCTAAGAAAGTTTATGCTCTACTTTCATTTGGTTGGACGGGTAATGCTAAAGCTTGGAATCGTTTTGAAATTGTTTCTCTAGTATTAGCTGGTTTAGCAACGCCTCTTGTGTTTTCTGTTCACTCTATTGTATCTACTGACTTTGCAACGTCTATCGTTCCAGGTTGGCATGCTACAATATTTCCTCCATACTTCGTTTCTGGCGCGGTATTCTCAGGCTTTGCAATGGTATTGACACTCCTTCTCATTATGAGAAAAGTGATGCATCTTGAAAATTATATTACAGTGAAACATGTAGAATACATGAACATCGTAATTATCGTTACAGGATCAATTGTGGGTGTAGCTTATTTAACAGAATTATTTATCTCTTGGTACTCGGGTGTTGAATATGAACAATATGCCTTTATCAACCGTTTCTCTGGTCCTTACGCTTGGGCTTATTGGTCCATGATGACTTGTAACGTAATTTCCCCTCAACTTTTCTGGTTTAAAAAATTAAGAACAAACTTGACTTTTACTTTTGTAATGTCAATCATTGTGAACATCGGTATGTGGTTCGAACGTTTTGTAATTATTGTTACTTCTATCCATAGAGATTATTTACCATCAAGCTGGAGCATGTTCTATCCTACATTTATTGATATTGGAATTTTCATTGGTACAATAGGAATTTTCTTTACACTTTTCTTATTGTTCGCTCGATTCTTCCCAGTGCTTGCATTGAATGAGTTGAAATCAATTTTGAAAATTTCAGGTGAGAGTTATAAAAAACAACAACATTAATTGATTCGTTATGGCAGATAAAATAATATATGCAATGTACGATGATGACATGGTTTTGCTTGACGGAGCTAAGAAGCTTGTTGCAAAAGGTGTCAAAGTAAGAGACGTTTATTCTCCTTTTCCAATCCATGGAATCGATCCAGTAATTGGAGTTGAACACACTCGTCTTGGAATATGTGCATTCCTTTATGGATTCTCAGGTTTAATCCTAGCATTGATTGGAATTCGTTATTTCATGATAGTTGACTGGCCAATGAATATTGGTGGTAAGCCAAATTTTTCATTATTAGAAAACTTACCTGCATTTATTCCAGTGACATTTGAGTTTACTGTTTTTTGTGCAGCTCATGGTATGGCTTTTACTTATTTGATAAGAAATAAGACACTTCCTGGAATGCCTGCTAGAAATCCAGATCCACGTACAACCGATGATAAATTCGTAATGGAACTTCACGTAAGTGATAATCACGGCCACAGTGCTGAACAACTACAAAGCATGTTAAAGGAAACAGGAATTGTTGAACTTGATGTCAGAGAAATTTAATATTATGAGAAGTAAATCTCTTTTCGCGAAACTTGGTATTTGCCTTACAGCTGGAATGCTTTTGACATCGTGTACCAAAGATCCAAATAGCCCGGGGTATGAATATATGCCTGATATGTATCGTTCAGCTTCTCAAGAAGCTTATATCGATTACAATAATCCTGACCAACAATCTGCAAGATTACCGGTTGTTGGAACTATTCCATTTTCATCAGATCCATCAAAAGCTTGGGTGAATTTTCCATACCCATTTCCAGAAGATATTACTGGTTATGAAATGTCGGTTAATTTAAAAAATCCGTTGGCTTATTCTGATGATATGATTGCTGAAGCAGGAGAAATTTATCTTAAATTCTGTTCTCACTGTCATGGTGAAGCAGGTGATGGTAAAGGTCAAATTGCATTGAATGGAAAAATTGAGGGTATTCCTAGTTTTGCAGATAGAAAGGCATTAAAAGATGGACAAATTTTCCACTCTATTTCTTATGGAAAAGGGGTTATGGGTGCGCATGCTCCATTAATATCTAAAGAAGAAAGATGGAAATTGGTTCACTGGATAAGAAAACAAAATGATGCCGCTTATGTCGGAAATACTGGAGTAATTGCTGATACAACAGCAACTGTAACACCAGCATCAGAAGCCGCACAACCTAATTAACGAACACGAAAGACGCAACGAATATGGAATTTAAAATTTCACCAAGAGCTACAAAAACCACCTATATCCTAATGGGAGTTGGTTTATTAGCCACCGCTATTGGATGGGCAATGGACGACTCTGAGCATCATATGCGTCCATGGGCAAATCTTTTAGTAAATGGATTTTTCTTTTTTGCTATTGCACTAGGAGCATTGTTCTTTTTAGCGCTTCAATATGCTGCTGAGGTAGCATGGAGTGCAGTTCTAAAACGTGTTTTTGAAGGTGTTATTGGATACTTACCTTATGGAGCAGTAGCATTAATTATCGTTTTTGCTGCAGGTTCTGGCCACATTCATCACATTTATCATTGGATGGCGGATGGTGTTACAGAAGAAGGAAGCGAACATTATGATAAAATTATTGCAGGTAAATCAGCTTATTTAAATCAGGCTTTTTTCTGGGTTCGTACTTTAGTTTATTTAGGAGTATTTATACTTTTTGCAAAAACATTTAGAAAGCGTTCTCTATTAGAAGATCAACAAGGTGGTACTGCAATTCACATCACTAATTATAAAAAAGGAGCTACGTTTTTAGTTCTATTTGCTGTTTTCTCTTCTACTTTATCATGGGATTGGTTGATGTCAATCGATACACACTGGTATAGTACATTGTATGGTTGGTATGTATTCTCTGGAATGTGGGTAAGTGCTATGGTAACTTTTATGGTTATTATTTTTTACTTAAAATCAAAAGGACATTTACAAAACGTAAACGAAAGTCATATTCATGATATTGGAAAATGGATTTTCGCGATTTCTTTCTTGTGGAGTTATTTATGGTTCTTCCAATTTCAATTAATTTGGTATGCAAATATTCCTGAAGAAGCTACCTATTATTTATTTAGAATTGAATATTATAAATTACCATATTTCGGAATGTTCTTAATTAATTTTATTCTTCCGATGTTATTATTGATGTCGCGTGAAGCAAAAAGAAATCCTCGTGTGTTAATGGGCGTTGGTTTCATCATCTTTATCGGACACTGGTTGGATGTTTATTGTTTAATTATGCCAGGAACAGTTGGACAAAACTGGGGATTCGGTTTACTTGAAATCGGAATGTTCATTATGTTCCTAGGTTTATTCATCAATGTAGTGTTACGTGAGCTGAGCAAAGCACCGCTTTCTGTTTCACACCATCCTTATCTTGACGAAAGTATTCATCATCACATTTAAAAAAATTAAAAAGCATTGTCATGAAGTTGATCATTGTACTAGTAATTTTGTTCGGAATCGTAGCTCTCGCTCAATTGATGAGAGTGTACGAATTGTCAGCAAAGCTTCGAAATAAAAAAGAGGAAGAAGTTTCTCTAAGCGATAATAAAATGAACGCAACGTTTATGTTGCTTTTTATGTTCATATTCTATGGCGGATTCATTTGGTTAATGTGGAAATATGGAGCAGGCGGACTTGGTGTAGCAGCAACCGAACATGGAGTAGAAACCGACTGGTTATTGATGCTTAATTTCTTGTTAATCATCGTTGTATTTTTTATTACCAATACTTTACTATTTGTTTTCTCCTATAAGTATTATTTTAGGCCAGAACGCAAAGCCTATTATTTCCCTCATGATAATAAATTAGAAATGGCTTGGACTGTTGTTCCAGCAATCGTTTTATTCGTTATTATTTTCTTAGGATTAAAATCTTGGAATGATATTACTGCCCCAGCAAGTGATGATGCTATTCGTGTAGAAGTTTATTCTAAACAGTTTGGATGGACAGCGCGCTATAGCGGTAAGGATAATAAATTAGGTAAAGCAGATTTTAGATTAACAGCATATAGCTCGAATAATCCTCATGGTATTATTACAAAAGAATCATTGAAAGAGGCTGTGATTACTCTTGATAATGAAATTTTACGTTTAGATTCATTAGTGGCTAGAGATGATAGAAGTGCCGATATAGTTTCTGATGAAAATTATTGGAAAGCTGTTGAGAAAATAGATCGTTTAAAAAGACACAAAGCAAAGATTCTTGAATTCCAAAAGAATCAAACGGTTGAATTAGACAAACAAGGATACGATGATGTTGACGTTACTGGTGGAGAAATTCATTTAATAGTTAATCAAGAATATGAATTTACTTTCCGTTCTCAAGATGTAATTCACTCTGCTTATATGCCTCATTTCCGCGTTCAAATTAATTCTGTTCCTGGAATGACTACTCGTTTTAAGTTCACACCAACCATTACCACTAAGGACTATAGAAAGCAAACCGATGTAATGGAAAGAATGAAATTCTCGAATGAATTAGCAGTTAAACAAAAAAGACGCAAAGCAAGCGACCCTGCAATGGAGTTTGATTATATTTTATTATGTAATAAAATTTGTGGAAGCGGTCACTTTAACATGCAAATGAAAGTGATTGTTGAAACTGAAGAAGAATTCAATAAGTGGATGGCAGCTCAAAAAACAATGGCGCATACACTAGGATTGATAAAAGAAGAAATACCTGTGGCAGAAGAAGTGGTTGTAGAAAATCCAATTGAGGGAGATTCTATCGTTGCTCCAACACCTGCAGCACCAGTTCAATAAAAACAAAAACAGTAAGAACAAAAAATATTTTTTGATCAATGGCAGCAACATCGCATAACGCACACGAAGAACACGGACATGATGCTCACGGGCATCACCATCACCGTGAACATTTTCTAACGAAATATGTTTTCAGTCAAGATCACAAAATGATCGCACGTCAATTTTTGATTACAGCAATTATCATGGCTGTTTTAGCAATGGTAATGTCGATTTTCTTCCGTCTTCAATTAGGCTGGCCTAATGAGAGCTTCGGAATTTTAAATACTTTCCTTGGTGACAAGTGGGCTCCCAATGGAGTTTTGGATAAAAATATGTATCTCGCTCTTGTTACTATTCATGGAACAGTAATGGTTTTCTTTGTATTAACGGGCGGATTGAGCGGCACTTTTTCCAACCTATTAATTCCACTTCAATTAGGTGCCCGCGATATGGCCACTGGTTTCCTTAACATGCTTTCTTATTGGTTATTTCTTACTTCTACTATAATTATGTTATTGTCATTGTTCGTTGAAACTGGTCCTGCTGGTTCTGGATGGACAGTATACCCTCCTCTTAGCGCAATGAGTGGTCAAGATGCCATTCCAGGTTCTGGATTAGGAATGACTCTTTGGTTGGTTTCAATGGCAGTTTTCATCGCTTCATCACTTTTAGGAAGTTTGAATTATATCGTTACCATTTTAAATCTTCGTACAAAAGGAATGAAGATGACAAGAATGCCATTAACCATATGGGCGTTTTTTGTTACAGCAATTTTAGGTGTACTTTCTTTCCCAGTTTTATTATCGGCAGTAGTATTATTAATTATGGATAGAACTTTTGGAACAAGTTTCTATCTATCTGAAATTATCCAAGGTGGTGAAGCATTAGATGCCACAGGTGGAAGCCCTGTTTTATACCAACATTTATTTTGGTTCTTAGGTCACCCTGAGGTTTACATTGTATTGTTGCCAGCATTAGGAATCACTTCTGAAATTATTGCAACTAATTCTAGAAAACCAATTTTTGGTTACCGTGCGATGATTGGATCTATTCTAGCAATTGGTTTCTTATCATTTATTGTTTGGGGTCACCATATGTTCGTTACTGGTATGAACCCATTCTTAGGTGGTGTTTTCGTATTTACTACGTTACTAATTGCGATTCCATCGGCCGTAAAAGTGTTTAATTATATTACCACTTTATGGAAAGGTAATATCGTTTATACTCCCGCAATGCTTTTCTCTATTGGATTAGTTTCTACATTCATCACAGGTGGTTTAACAGGAATTATTCTTGCTGACTCTGCACTTGATATTAATATTCATGATAATTATTTCGTCGTGGCCCACTTCCATATCGTAATGGGTATGTCAGCTATTTTTGGAATGTTTGCTGGTGTTTATCATTGGTTCCCTAAAATGTATGGGCGAATGATGAATAACAAAATGGGTTATGCTCATTTCTGGTTAACCATTATCTGTGCTTATGGTGTATTCTTTCCAATGCACTTTGTAGGATTGGCAGCCGCGCCTAGACGTTATTATGATTATACAGCTTTCCCAATGTTTGACCATGTGATTGACTTAAATGTTGTTATTAGTATTTTTGCAATTTTGGCAGCATTGGCTCAAATCATTTTCTTATTCAACTTCTTCTACAGTATTTTTAGAGGACCAAAAGCACCTCAAAATCCGTGGAGATCTAATACATTAGAATGGACAACTCCAGTTGAACATATTCATGGAAACTGGCCTGGTAAAATTCCAGAAGTTCACAGATGGCCTTATGATTACAGTAAACCAGGAGCCGATGAAGATTTCATTCCTCAAACCGTTCCACTTAAACCAGGTGAAGAAGAACACTAAAATTCAAAATATTTCAATTGTAAATGTCCGTACATTCGTTACGGACATTTTTTTATGCCAAAATTCAAATCTATTTTCCTGTTTATTTTCCTTTTTAAGGCACTTTCTTCAAGCGCGCAGCTAGTAGACAGTATTTCTCATAGTTTTACTCACAAACCAAGTTTTTATTGGAACTACGGCACTAATTATTCTTTTATATCCAATCAGTTTGCAGGTATTATGAATATTAAGATGGGGGCTGATTTTAATTCCACCACAAAAATTGGCGCTGGATTTAATTGGATAAATAAAGGCTTAGATAAACAAACTCCTGTTTTAGGATATTTTCATTCACAATTATACATGCGTTATGTTTCCCTATTTTTTGAGTACATCTATTTTAAAACCAAACATTGGGAAGCATCTATTCCCGCACAGATTGGAATAGGAAATATGAATTACATTCATTCATTATCAAATGGGACCTCCCAAAAAACAGAAAGCAAATGGTTTATTTTATATGAACCAATAACCACTATTCAATATCGTTTTTTAAGATATTTTGCTGTAGGAGGTGGAATTGGATTCAGACTAGTTTTACCCAATAAACCAACTCCTGAAGATCATTTTACCTCCGTATTATTTGTTGTAAAGTCTAAATTTTACTTTACAGATGCATTTCGTGATTTTAAAAAATGGGTTTCGAAAAACTAAAAGTTTATTGTATTTTAGGTGCGTAGAAATAATCGAATTATTTAACTATAGTTACCTATTTATAATTTATCAGCGCTCATTTTTGTATTAATTATAATAGCAAGGCAAACCATAATTAAATAATTAAAAAGCAAATAAACCATGTATAAAAAACTAGTTGTATTTTATTTCATTTTGATTCCGATTTTTGCTTCGGCACAAATTACTCAAACCATTCGAGGAAGAGTAATCGAAAAGGAAACTCAACAAACCATTCCTGGAGCGAATGTGGTGGTGATTACGGATACACTAGACGGAATCAAAGGTGCAGCCACAGATATGGATGGAAATTTTAGAATTTCAGGAGTAAAGATTGGTAAACAAACCATAAAAATTACTTACATCGGTTATGAAAATATTTTCATGGATGTAACACTTACTTCGGCAAAAGAAATAATTCTTACTTTAGAAATGGAGGAATCGGTTGGAGTAGAATTAGCACAAGTAGAAATTGTTGCCGAGAAAAGAGGAGAAGTGGCCAATGAATTATCTACGGTGAGTGCAAGAACATTTGATGTGTCTGAAACAGAAAGATACGCAGGAAGTAGAGGAGATCCTGCTCGTATGGCTTCAAATTTTGCCGGTGTGCAAGGAGCAGATGACTCACGAAATGATATTGTAGTAAGAGGAAATTCTCCGTTGGGAGTTTTATACCGACTAGAAGGATTTGATATTCCAAATCCGAATCACTTTTCTGTGGCGGGATCTACAGGTGGACCAGTTAGTATTTTAAATAATAAAATATTGGGTAATTCAGATTTCTTTACTTCTGCTTTTCCTGCAGAATATGGAAATTCTACTGCAGCTGTTCTTGATTTAAAATTACGACCAGGTAATAATGAAAAGCATGAATTTACTGGGCAGTTTGGTTTTCTAGGAACAGAATTAGCTGCAGAAGGTCCGATTAATAAAGAAAGTCGTTCTTCTTATTTGGCTGTATATCGTTATTCAACATTTAGTCTTTTTAAATTATTGGGAATTTCATTGGGAACAGATGCTGTGCCACAATATCAAGATGGATCTTTTAAAATTTTATTACCTACAAAAAATAACAAAGGTGTTTTTAGTGTTTTTGCTATGGGAGGAACGAGTAAAATTGATATCATGATTTCGGAGCAATTAGAACCAGCACAAGATTTTTATGGTGATGATGATCGTGATCAACATTTTCAAACGAGAATGGCAATAGGGGGAATTACCTATACCAATGGAATTGGAAAGGAAAAGAAAACATTTATGAGAACAGGATTGGCTTTGATGCATGAGAGACAAGCTTCACAACATGATTATGTTCATCGCAGATTAGATTCTACTTCTAATTTATGGGTTTTGAATAATGAAGGTCTTCCTTACGATTCATTGGGGCCATTACAACGATATAAATTTCAAACGAATCGTCAAACGGCTTATTTGAATTTCAATACTAAAATAAATTCGAAACATACTTTGAAGTATGGGGCAACCGTTCAGTATTTGCATTTCTCCATGTTAGATAGTGTAGAAACTAATGTTGAGGATACAATAACATCTTATCGTCTTCGTTGGAATTCGAATGAATCGGGAATGTTAGCGCAAGCATTTATTCAGTGGAAATATAAACCCAATAGCCGATGGATGATGACAGCAGGTTTGTATAATCAGTATTTTAGTTTGAGCAAAAGTATTTCGGTTGCAGAACCACGTTTGGGATTAAGATATGCCATTGACGAGCGACAAAATTTAAGTTTCGGAGCGGGTTTACATTCAATGACACAGCCTTATTACGTTTATTTTTATTTC
>JBIPLT010000215.1:0-5561 GCA_044368255.1 Flavobacteriales bacterium | reverse complement strand
TTTTGCAAATGAACCGTAATATCCCGTTGTGTTTAAAACATAGCCTTGCCACATATCTACTTTTCCAGATTTCCCTATAACAGAAATTAAAACACGATCGGTTACTCTACTGTAAATATCTAAAAGTGCATGTGATTTTCCATTGATATCACTTTCAAGAGCGGTAAGCGTTACAAAACAAGTATCGCCATTACTTCCAATCAATTCTAATTGGTGTGTTTGATTATCGAGCGAATAAATGGCAGAGGTGGCAACAGCATTTGGACCTGAATACAATTTCACTTGTATTTTAAAATCTTGTAAAGTATCGCCCCAAACATCCACCCAATTTGTGTTGGAGGGAAGTCCAGAAGCGAAATTATTAAATGTACTTACGATGGTATCTGTTGAAGTAAATGTTTTTTGAATATGAACTTTTCTTCCATTATTATTTCCGGCAGAGATAGTAAATATTTTTCCTGGTCCTGTTGCGTTATCACAACCTTGAGAAAATAAAGATAATCCATCATGCGGTCCAATTGGATTTCCCCAACTGAGATTGGCCACTGCAGGTTTACCTTGCGAATCGGCAAAATCAAAAATATAATTCATTCCATCCATCAAATCGGTGAGGACAGTGTTCAACCACATATGGAGAGAAGGATAAATTCCAACAAAAACTAAATCACTTTCATAAGCCATTCCTCTAAATTTTTTATTGATGGAAGGATTACCGATATAACCAGAGCCTGCAGCAATGCCTGCTACATGTGCCCCATGAGAAAAAGTATACACATCATAATTTTTAGTGTAGATAGAAGTAGAATCAATATACTCTGCTCCAAACCCAAAAGCAGAAGGAGGAGTGCCTATTCCTTTTGTTTCCCAAACTTTTTTCAAACGAAATTGAGAATAGGAAGTATCAAAAACAGATGGATGTGTGTAATCAAAACCAGCATCGATGATTCCCACCACTACTCCATTTCCAGTGTAAGCTTGCGGAAGATTTATTCCTGCATGAACAGAATCAACACGAGTGGTCACTCGAGCTGCATCCATGGAAAACGCTACAGGACGATCTACATCTATAAACTTTATTCCAGAAATAAGTGTAAATGCGTTTACATTTTCGAGGGGAACGAAAGCTGTCCAAATATTTTTTGATTTGGAACCGATGATTACATCGAGATTCATTAAATCGGTTTCATTAATAGCAGGCGAAACCTGAATAAAAGTAGAAAGATAAATTCTTCCGTTGGCATCTTGTCGATAAACACATTCTGGAAGGATTTTATTGGAATTGGGAAAAAGATTTTTTTGTTTCCAAAGGTATTGATGGGTTGAGGCGGATAGGTGCGGAGATTGGGAGAATGTAAAATGACCAATTAAAAATATAAAATAGAAGAAAAAGATTGCTTTCATAGGTTGAGATTTGTAGGTAAAGATAAGATTTAACCACGTAGGACACAAAGAAAATTCACAAAGATCACAAAGGAAAAAACTTAATGAAAACCTTAATGATTCTTAACCCCTTAATGTTTCAAAAGAAAATATCAAGATGAGGCGAAAAATCAAAGTGGGAAAACATTCGGTTTTAAATAAATGCAAAAAAATAATCCAATTACTATTTTCAAAATCGTATTTCAATTTTAAATTTTGAATCTTAAATCTTGAATAATGAATTTTGAATTTGTCCCCCTGAGTAGCAAGTCTTCGAAGCGTATCGAAGGGTTGAATCTTGAATCTTAAATCTTGAATCTTAAATCTTCAATTTATCCAAAGTTCCCCCATACAAACCCATTTTCACTGCTTCAGAAGTTAAAAAATCATGCGGAAAACCTAATTCAACTTTACTTATTTCATCAAGTTCTTTCATTAATTCATTTGGAATAATAATTTCGGTAGCCTTTAATGATTCTGCTAATTGTTGGTGATTACGACAACCAACAATAGGAATTGATGTAAAATCTTTTTGCATTACCCAACGAATAGCTACTTGCGCAGGAGTATCTCCCATTTTAGTTGCTACCTCCACTACTTTTTCAGCAATGCGATTACTGTTTTCGTTTCTGCGAGTAGAATTTTCTTTCACTCTTCCTTGTTCACCTTTCAAATATTTTCCACTCAAAGCACCACCTGCCATCGGAGCCCAAGGTGTGAGTGCTAATCCCATTTCTTTTGCCATGGGAATTAAATCACGCTCGGGTGTGCGTTGCAATAAACTATATTCTACTTGCAAACCGATAAAAGCATTCCATCCACGTAATTCTGCCATTGTATTGGCTCGAGAAACTTGCCAGGCGGGTGTGTCTGAAATAGCAATGTAATTTACTTTTCCCGAACGAACCAAATCATCCAAGCCACGAAGAATTTCATCCATAGGGGTGAGAGAATCCCAAACATGTAACCAAAGAATGTCTACAAAATCAGTATTCAATCTTTTTAAACTTTCATTGAGGGAACGCATCATATTTTTGCGATGATTTCCAGAAAAATTTGGATCATTCAATCGGTCTTGCAATGAATATTTGGTGGCAACCACAAAATGATCACGATCAGAATGAATAAAATCGCCAATGAATTTTTCAGAAGTTCCTTCGGTATAACGATTAGCGGTATCAATAAAATTTCCACCAGCATTAGCATACGTTTCAAATATTTTTTGTGATTCAGTTTTATCTGCACCATAACCCCATTCTGTTCCAAAAGTCATTGTGCCAAGTGCAATTTCTGATACGCGGAGGCCAGATCGGCCAAAGAGTGTATATTTCATTTTTTGATTTTTTGATTTAAGAAAGTTAAGTTAGTTTGATTAGTTAGGTTAGTTTGGTCATCCGGAGTAGAACTTTTCTCACAACCAAAGGGAGTAATCGATTCTTAGCGCTTCGCATCGAAGGATGTTATTTTTTGAAGTAAGAAATATAAACTTTGGTGTTCGAAGTTACACATTAAAATTACAATAACGTATGAATTACTTCCCCCTTCATCACTTGTATTTTTGAACCTTCAGCCAACATTACAGAAACCGGTTCCAAATTATTTAAACATTCAAATTCTTGACCATAAACAGAAGCAAAATCAACTTTTATTTGGTAATTAACGACCGGATAAACCTTCCATCTAGGATGCTTTACCTGATATTGAGCGGTTTTTGTATCTGAAAGTTGAGTGTAACCCCAGTAATGTTCGGTAATAAATTCTTCTTCACTTCCCATAGCCATGGTTTGAATTTCATTATCCGCATTCACAAAAAATGATTGCCAGTTATCCTTTTTCCATTCGTATTTAACCGTCAATTGTCGTTCATCATCCTTCCAATCGTGACGCATTTTCAACGTTTGATATTTTTCTTTGTAAAGTGTATTTGCAACAACGGCTATCATTCTTTTTGGAACAATTTCTTTGATAAAAACAGCTCCTCTTCTCCATTCTCCACTATGAAAATGCTTAACATAAAAACGTAAATTTACTTCTTCGAAATTGATATGAAAGGGTATTTTGATTCCTTTCACTTTTGTATTTAGAAACATGAAACCGACTAAACTCACATAACATTGATTATTCCATAAATCTAATTCAGTGCCAGCTGGAATATATTTTTTAAGAATTTCGGGCGAAATAGAATAATTAGCAATCGCCAATTTTCGCCATTCGGCAGTTAGGAAAACAGAATTACTCATCTTTTCGATTCTATTTATTTACTATACTTTTTTTACAAACTCCGATTTCAACGCCATTGCTCCAAATCCTTCAATTTTGCAATCGATATTATGATCTCCATCTGTGAGACGAATATTTCTCACTTTCGTTCCTGATTTGATAGAACTTTTAGAACCTTTTACAGGTAAATCTTTCATCACAATTACAGCATCTCCATTTTGCAAAATATTTCCGTTTGCATCTTTTACAATCAATGCATATTCATCAACCACATCTGCTAAATTCCATTCGTGCGCACAATCTGGACAAGTATATTTTCCTTCGCCGCTGGAATAAGCATAAGGACTTTCGCACATGGGGCATTTTTTCATTTCATCTGGCATAAAAATTTTTTTTAAATGAATTACTCTTCCAACTATTTCTCGGACTTAAATTTTTTCTTGACCGTTTTCAATACTTCTTTATCTAAATTTTCTTGAACGCTATCCTTCACCATATTCGTTACTAATTTCAATGGAAGTGGATTCTCTAAGGTAAATTGAATGGTTCCTTCAAATTATTTAAATGACTTGAGTTTGATTTTATCGGTGCGAGGAGTAGTTTCTTCAAAATCTTAATGTAAAATTTTAAAAACTAATTCCTTTAATATTTCTCCACTACCCTCACCCGTTGTATTCACTCCTTTGCTTCTCAAATCAGCATCCAAAATATATCCAATGATTCGCCGGAGTTTATGAGTGTCGTAATTTCGAGCATACTTTATATAATCTTTAGCAACGAAAGGCGGAACTCTTAATGCACTTGCCACTGATTTTTCTGATTTATCTTTTAAAAAATGAAGAACGAATATTTTCGAAAAAAAAGAATTCAAAATGGGCAATAACTGTTGAATAGAAACAGATTTCTCATTCGCGCCAAAATAATTAGCAATGCGATTGGAAATTAAAATATTTTTTTCTCCTAAGGCATTTTGAAATTCAAATACATTAAATTCTTTACTTACACCAATATTTTCAGAAATAATAGCATCTGTAATTTCTGGATTTTCGGGATAACGAATTTTTAATTTTTCTAATTCATTGGTGATTTTTGCTAAATCATTTCCCAAATACTCGGATAATTTATAGGCAGATTTAGGTGGAAGATTTATTTTTAATTCTCTACCCGCTTCAAAAACCCAATCCGCTAATTTGTAATCTTTAATTTTCTCTGAATTAAAATAAACCGATTTCGTTTTAATTTTTTTACCAAATGCTTTTCGCTCATCTGGTTTTTTGTATTTAAAATTAAAAACGAGTATGGTGCTTTTTACCGGATTTTCTAAATACGATTCGAATTTTTCAATCTCTTTTAGATTCTGAGCTTCCTTTACAATGATGACTTGAAATTCAGCCATCATTGGAAATCTTTTACAGGCCCCGATGATATCATACACATTAGAATCTAATCCATAAAAAACAGAAAAATTAAACTCCTTTTCCATTTCATCTAATACATTGTCTTCAACGTATTGTGTGAGCAAATCGATATAATAAGGTTCTTCTCCAGTAAAAAAATAAACTGGATGATAAATCTTCGTTTTTAATTCTTTGAGAATGGATGCGTAAGTAACTGCCATAATTATTCGAAACGCAAATGTTTGATGGATCTTCCGTCATTGATTAACTCATTGAGTGAATCGATACCAATTTGCATATGGCGTTCTACATATTGAGTTGTAACAATTAAATCACTCGCTTCTGTTTTTACTCCTTCTGGAATCATCGGTTGATCACTCACTAGAAGTAAAGCTCCAGTTGGAATTTTATTCGCGAATCCAGCAATAAAAAGTGTTGCTGTTTCCATATCAATGGCCATCACACGAACTTTACGCAAATGTTCTTTAAATTCTTCATCGTGTTCCCAAACACGTCTATTTGTTG
>JBIPLT010000214.1:0-5573 GCA_044368255.1 Flavobacteriales bacterium | reverse complement strand
AATTGATCCGAAATACCAATTACTACCCCACCTTTAGCTGTTCCATCAAGTTTAGTTAAGGCTAATGCATTAACATCCGTTACAGCGGTAAATTGACGACATTGTTCAATCGCATTTTGGCCCGTAGATGCATCCAAAACCAATAAAATTTCATGAGGTGCTTCTGGAATTACTTTCTCCATTACTTTTTTCACTTTTCCGAGCTCGTTCATTAAATTCACTTTGTTGTGCAAACGTCCGGCTGTATCAATCAAAACCACATCGATATTTTGGGCTTTAGCCGACTGTAAAGTATCAAAAGCAACAGAGGCAGGATCGGCACCCATTCCTTGCTGCACAATAGGAACTCCAGCTCTTTCTGACCAAATTCTTAATTGATCAACAGCAGCCGCGCGAAATGTATCTGCTGCACCTAACATCACTTTATACCCTTGTTGTTTTAATTGGTAAGCTAATTTTCCAATAGTAGTAGTTTTACCCACACCATTTACACCAACCACCATAATAACGTAGGGGCCATTGGTTTTCGGAATAGAAATTTCTTTCGGATTTTCGTTGTTCGTTTCGGTTAATAAAAGTGAAATTTCCTCTCTTAAAATAGCGTTAAGATGTTCCGTACCGATATTTTTATCGAGTTTAACTCTTTCTTCTAATTTTTTGATGATTTTAAGTGTGGTTTCAACTCCCACGTCAGATGTGATTAATGCTTCTTCTAGTTCGCCTAAAACGGCATCATCAATCTTTGGGCGACCAGTAATAATTCTTCCCAGTTTGCTAAAAAAACCTTCGCGCGTGCGAAACATTCCTTTATCAAGACTTTCTTTTTTTTCGCGAGAGAAGAAACTGAATAAACCCATTTTCTATTTATAAAAAAGGCTTCTGCCGAACGGAAGAAGCCTTTGTATTATCAAATGATAAAAATTATTTCTTAGCGAGGAAGTTTTTTACTTCTTCATTAGGAACTACTTCTTCTTTGAAAGAATAAGATCCCGTTTTTGGTGATTTGATCATTTTGATCACTTTGGTAAAGTTTTTACCACCTTTTTGTAATGTTGCTACAACTTTCTTAGCCATTGTCTTTTATTTTAAAAATTACTTAATCTCTTTGTGAGTAGTCATTTTTCTCAAAATCGGATTGTATTTTTTCAATTCAATACGATCTGGAGTGTTTTTACGGTTTTTAGTAGTCACGTAACGTGAAGTTCCAGCTTGACCTGTTGCTTTGTGCTCTGTGCACTCTAGTATAACCTGAATTCTATTGCCTTTCTTAGCCATTTTTCGATGTTTTTAAGGCTGCAAAGATAACGATTAGAAATGATTTACAAAAAGAAGTTTACTTTTTCTCAGGAATTGCTACGTCTAGTAAACCTGTGCCTGACATAATTCGTTCAATTTCAAATGTTTCTCTTGGAACACAGTCAGATAGATTTTCATAGCCTGTTTTTGTAATCAGAATATCATCTTCAATTCTAACGCCAATATTCCACCATTTTGAGTCACAATCGGATCCTTCAGGTATATATATACCCGGTTCAACGGTAATAACCATACCTGCTTGAAGTGATCCATTTAACCCTGCATCATGCACATCCAATCCCAAATAATGAGAGGTTCCGTGAATGAAATAAAGATAAACTTCATCCAACTTTTTAATAATTCCCAAATCCATCAATCCTTTAGAAATAGTGGCCACTGCTTTATCATGAGGGTCGAAAAATTTATTTCCAGGCTTGCATTCAGCAATAGCGTTATTCTGGGCTTTCAAAACTAAATCATAAATGGTTTTTTCTTCTGTAGAAAATTTTCCATCCACAGGAAGGGTGCGAGTAACATCAGCAGTATAACCATGATATTCTGCACCTACATCGCAAACTAAAAGTTCTTTACCTTTCAATTCTTTTCGATTGGAGTTATAATGAAGAATACAAGAATTTTCTCCTCCACCTAAAATGGATGGATAACCAACTGATTCGGCACCATTCGACTTGAAAATAAATTCTACTACCGCCTCGCTTTGGTATTCGGTCATTTGGGGTTTCAATGATTTCATCAACTGATCTATTCCCAAACAAGTGATATCAATGGCCTTTCTCATCAATAAAATTTCTTCGTCAGTTTTCGTTTGGCGCAATTCAGCCATTAACTGCACTAATTTAACTTTATTAAATGATTTACCAATCGTTTCCATATCAGTTGAGAAAACAGAAAGCATACTATGTAAATCGCCTTTATTTAATTTGTCATCATGCACATCATCGGGAATAGAAAATCCTAAAACTTTTTTGAATGATTTATAATCTAATTTAAATTGAGCAAAATCTTTATTAGAGTAAACATATTCGAAACCCAATTTTTCTTTTGTGCCTTCTAGGCCCATTACTTTTCCGGTCCAAACTTCATTGGCTTCGTTTCTCGGTTCTACAAAAATTAATTCGTTAGTGATAATTTCACCAATAGCATTCATTACTTTAAAAATGTATAGAACAGCATTGGTTTCGTTCAACCCAGTGAGGTAATAAAAATTAGGATCTTGGTGAAATTCAAAATCCACATCATTAGAATAATTACGAATAGGATTAGCGAAAAATACGGCAACCGAACTATCTGGCATTAATGCGCGCAGTGCTTCTCTGCGTTGTTTATGGAAGCTGGCTGGCAATAAGTCATTATCATATTCTGTTCCTTTTACAGTGATAGAAGTATGATCATGTTGATGACTATGGTCGTTTTGCGCCCTTGAATTTAAAACAAGACAAAGCAAAGTAGTTGAAAGTAAAAGATATTTCATTTCGAAGTTATCAAGGTATAAAAATAAAAAAACGTTGCCGTATTTACAGCAACGTTCGTACCAATGTTAACATCTTATTTAATTAAGGAAACCTTTTTCTTTCGCTTCTTTCAAGCAAACAGAAAGTCCTTTTTTGTTAATTGTTTTGATTCCTGCAGCAGATACTTTTAAAGTAATCCACTTATCTTCTTCAGGAACATAGAATTTTTTAACTTGAAGATTGGGTAAAAATCTACGTTTAGTTTTGGCGTTAGAGTGTGATACACTGTTACCTACCATCATTTTCTTACCAGTTATTTGACAAACACGTGACATAATTCATTTTTTTAAGGATTGCAAAGGAAATAATATTTTGATAATTATGCAAATATGATTAAGTTTGTTTTATGAAGCCATTGAAAATAAGCATATTAACTTTATTTATTCCTTCTATAATCAGTTCTTGTGGTTATACCGACACAAATTCTGAAGAAAAACACCAAGAAGATCCGGTTAAATATAGAAAAGTTAGCTTGACTGAATGCACGAAACGCATTATTTATAATCATCATTCGACAATTGAAAAATACGATAGCATTTCAACCCTTTATTTTCATGAGCTTGAAGAATACATAGAGCCAGAAGCCATTGCCCTGGAAAAAGAATTAGAAAGCCTAAAGAAAATATTAAGTGCAAAAGATTTAGCTGATTCATCTCCAAATCATCACAAAATGGATTCCTTAATAGCTGAGTTGAGCCCATTTCACAAGCGCGTGGTTGGTTTTACATTTGTACATAGCTTCTTTGATGGATCAGATACTGTTTCGGCTATTTTTGTTCTGGATACGATGTGTGGTTTTGGAGAAATGACCTTGATTAAGGACAAAATTGAAGTAGATCCATTCGATGATTCTACTTTTACCAATAAAATTAAGAAAGCAAAAACTCAATAATTATTTCACGACTTTTTATTAGTAAATTTTTCGTCTGGTTTGTTTTACTTCTTTTCGAATTTTTTTCGCATTTAATCTTTTTTCTTTTACGGCTTTAGAAATTTTAGTTGGTTTTCTTTTCTTGGGTTTGACTAATGATTTTGTCAATAAAACATAAAATTTTTGAATAGCTTCAGCCTTATTTTTTAGTTGAGAACGATCAGTTTGAGCAATAATATGAATTTTACCGTCTTTTAATTTCGACGCTAGTTTAACCCTCAACCATTCTTTTTCGTCATCTGATAAACCTTCTGAATTTTCTAAGTCAAAAACTAATTCCACTTTTGACTCGGTTTTGTTTACATGCTGACCACCTTTGCCTCCACTTCTCGAGGTATTAAAAGTTAATTCGCTGCTAATTATTTTCTGGATCATTTTTACTTCGTATATTGTATCAGAGAATATTGAGTTAATGATTATGAAGAGCAAAATTACATTTCTTATTTCATTTTTCCTCACCACTACCCTTTTTAGTCAATTTAAAAAAACGCATTCTATAACAAGAGATACTTTTTCTGATGGAAAAATAAGAGAATTAATGGACATCAAAATCAAAGAATCGAAGGAATTTAAACTACATACTTACTTTAAAAGCACTAAAAAAGTGGTGACTCGCTATTTTCCCAATGGAAAAATCCATTATCGTTTAACTTATGAAACTAGAATAGGTCCAGATGAAAAAGAATGTGCTGAATTATTTTTTAAACAAGAAGAGTTTTGGGATAACGGTAATAAAAAAGCGTTGATGAAATTTCAATGTGATTGTCATATTTACGTTTACAAAGAATGGAATCGTGATGAGAAATTGTTGAATAAAATGAAAAGCAAGATTGAACGATTTTATTGAGGGTAATTTTAATCAAGACAAAAGAAAATAGATTATGGAGCATGGACACGAAATAACACCTAGTTAAGATTTCTGAAGGTCAGTAATTTACACTAAATAAAAAATCATTATTTTTGCATCCCTTCCTATTCTAAAAATGAATTGATTTTAAAAACCCGGGTGGTGAAATTGGTAGACACGTACGTTTGAGGGGCGTATTCCGCAAGGTGTGAGAGTTCGAGTCTCTTCCCGGGTACAAAATCAGAACGAGAAACAGAGCGAGAGCGATGTTTCGAGTTCCGATTTTTTCTTCGCTCTCATTCTGTTTATCGCTCTAAAATTCTGATTTTTCTTCGCTCTCATTCTGATTCTCATTCTACACGAAAACAGAGCGAGAGCGAAGTTTCTCAATCTGATTTTTCTTCATTCTCATTCTGATTCTCATTCTATATGAAAACAGAGCGAGAGCGATGTTTGGAGTTCTGATTTTCTTCATTCTCATTCTGATTCTCGCTCTAAGATTCTGATTTTTTCTTCGCTCTCATTCTGTTTCTCACTCTTAAATTATAGAAATGTTCGATTTTCAAAAACTTGAAGTATTTAAAAAGGCAAAAGTTTTTCATTTAGATTGCAAAAGTTAACATTAAATTATTGTGCAGGCTCCTCTGGCTTTGTTCTACTTCTAAAATAGGTTCGTGAGCTGACGGACCGATGTATAATAAATCATTATCTTAAAATAAGTAAAGTAATTTTCATATAATATGTAAAGTGATAATTATTTTATTTGTAAAGTAAAAATAGTATAAAGTGTAAAATAATACTATATTTCTGCAAGAAAAACATCGTTTATGACCTCCGGAATTTCCTATATAGCGCGTATTTCAGACTAAGAAATGAAACGGAAATTTTAACGCTTCGGGCGCCTTATTAATTCGTGGCATGAAGGTGCCGCGCCAAGGAAAATCCCGCCACAATAGCAGCATTCAGA
>JBIPLT010000213.1:0-5582 GCA_044368255.1 Flavobacteriales bacterium | reverse complement strand
CTACAGAGGTGAATTATGACTTATATTTACCTGAAGTTATGAGTTATTCTGATTATTATCCTTTCCTAATGAAAATGCCTGGCAGAAATGATAATTCTGCTAGTTACCGCTATCAGGGCCAAGGCCAAGAGGAGGATAATGAATTTACAGAGGGAATGCTCTCATTTGAGTATAGAGTACATGACCCAAGGATTGGAAGGTTCTTGAGTGTGGATCCATTATGGAAAGATTATCCACATAACTCAAATTATGCTTTCTCCGAGAACAGGGTAATAGATGCTATTGAGTTAGAAGGATTGGAGATGTATCTGGTCCATGGAACAAAAGAAGTTTTTGGAATTGAAACAGGTGCACCAGGTTTTAGTGATAAATTAGGCGATAAATTAGAATCAACATTTGGCTATACTGTATCGGAAAACTTTAATTGGGATGGTAAAAATTATGATGCTTCCAGAAAGTCTGCAGGAAGTAGATTAGCTGCCCATGCAAGTGTAAATCGGGTTGAAGGTGAAAAAATCACATTAATAGGTCATAGCCACGGAGGAAATGTTGCTATGGAGGCTGCAAGACAATTAGTGGAATTTCATGGAGTAAAGCCAGAGGATATAGTAGTTGTTTTGATTAATACTCCCAACCAATCTGATATTGATTACACTATAGGTGTTGAAAAATATACTGTTGACGCCTATGGGGATATGGTTCAGGCAATTGGTAGGGATAATGGTATTGGTTCTGATGGAACAATTCCTAATTCAGAAAATTATACCGTCAAGTATACAGACCAAATAAATGAAGAAGATGTGGGTGATTCTTGGAACGACTATTTTTATGCTGGTTTTAATCATGCAGGATTAGCGAGTGATAATTGGAAAATATGGGCTGAGTCATTAAAAATTAAGGTTGATTATAATAATCGTCCTCCTTCCAGTGACCCTATTCCTGAAAAGCAACCGAAGGATTTTGTGACACCAGAAATTAATAATCCTTCAGATGCAACAAAAGTTGAATCAAAACCTGTACCATCTAAAAAGGAATAGTCATGAAAAGTGTTTTTTATCTAAGCATATTTATAATTTTATTCACTAGTTGTTTTGCTGCAAGTGATTCTGAGCACATAAAATGTGGCGGATTTAAATATGAATATATCAATAATGACACCGTTAGATACCAAAAGGATTTGTTGTACTATAACTATAAAGGTGATACTGTCATTTATTCTTTCGAATCCTTGGTGCCTGATACAGCTTATGAATGTACGAACAGTCCAATTAACCATTGTGAATGCGAGTCAACTTTAAAGATTGAATATGTGAATAGAAAAACGAGGGAGAATCTTGAATACGTGTTTTATTGTAATGATAAGAAAGGACTTGACGGAGGATCCATTACGTTTAAAGGTGGTAGATACTTCTATGATGACGATAACGGCCTGACTTATGATTCGCTTTTAACTGTAATTGATGAGAAGGACTTATTAAAAACAGACATAAAGACCATTTACGTTAGTGAAGGTCATATGAAAGGATTTGTGGATAAAGATAACGTAACATGGTTTAGGATTGAATAAAGAGTACTGTACCATATTATCACTTTTGCTTTAAACCCCTTGATTTCCGAGGGGTTTTTTATTAAGAAAAATCGATAATTTAATCACCTCCAAAACGGAGCTGGTTTTCACTCACTTGGCCTCAAAAGATATGAACTCACCAACCACCTCGGAAACGTGCTTGAAGTGGTCTCAGATCGCAAATTAGGGCAGCTTTTATACACCTACTCGGCTGTTGCTTCAGGAACCCATGTTTACAACGCTCAGAGCAACGAATACATCTATGTGGGCACTGGTGGAAACTTTAATCAATCTGGAAGCACTACAGAGGTAAATTATGACTTATATTTACCTGAAGTTATGAGTTACTCTGATTATTATCCTTTCCTAATGAAAATGCCTAACAGAAATGACAATTCTGCTGGTTACCGATATCAAGGGCAAGGACAAGAGGAGGATAATGAATTCACAGAGGGAATGCTTGCATTTGAGTATAGAGTACATGACCCGAGGATAGGGAGGTTTTTGAGTGTGGATCCTTTGAGGAAGAATTATCCTCATAACTCATCATATGCTTTTTCTGAGAATAGGGTAATTGATGGGATTGACTTTGAGGGCACTGAATTTTTTAGAGTTGATGTAACCTATTTTCCTGATGTTTCTGTTACTCTCATTGATGCAGATTATCCATATTTAAAAGTAGAACTTGTTGCTTTAGGAGAAATTCATGGTGAAGGAAAGTTAATTCCTTTAGGGCCTGCCTCACAAGCTTTTTATATGTATCCATTAGATGACGAATTAGGTATTTATAAGTATCAAGGCACCGCTCAAATAAATAAAGCGACTGGAGAAATAAAAGGTCAAAATAGTGGTGGTAGAATCATTAAAGGAAATGCTAATGCCTTAGATGGTGCATACTCACCAAGTAGTAATGTTATGGGCAAAAGTGGAAATGAATTGTTTGCTCACTTTAAAATAACTAAGTTAGGAATATCTCCGTCTACTCTTGGAACCATTGGTATAGCTAAATTACCTATGAAGGAAAGTCAAATGCCAACTATAATAGAAAATACTGACAACTTGAAGTTACAGCCAAGAGTGACTACACCTCCTTTGTCAGGTACCTTTGACTATACTCAATGGTCTGATGGCACTGGTATTGCTGATATTGGTGACTTAAATCGTTTATTTGCTGCTGCCAAAGATAACCCTGATCAATTTACTGCAATTACAATTAATGCCTATACGTATGATGTTGGTGACGAAACTAGAAACACTTTATATGATGCAAATTTTAAAATCTTAGGAAAAAGTATCAAGGATCAATTAGTAGGTTTCGGAGTAAAAGCAAGTCTTATAAAAGTGGAATCAGGAGTGAAACCCGGACAAGCAAGTGACCCTTCAGAAGACGGAACAGGTATAATTGTGAGATAAATTTAAAAAGTTGACTTAATGATTAGTCTTTTAATTGTGTTTAATCTAATTGTTAATGATGCAAGTGTTTTTCATTTAAAAGACACTTGCTTTTATATTAATCCAAAAGGTGATACAACATCTTGTAAAAATTACTCTCCGGTGAACGGAGGCAAAATGCAAATTTATAAAGGTGGAAAACTAGTTGAAGAGTCATTAGATTATAAAAATGGTAAGACCAAATACATTGCATATAATACTAATGGAACTCCTGCTTTAGTTGTTGAAGGTTATACTTTTTTGCATACCCCAGATAGCGTAATATTTCACGGTAAGTTTAAAAAGTATGACAGGAAAGGTATATTGAGAGAGGAACGAAATTACAAAGATGGCGACTTGATTGGGGCTTGTGTTTTTTATTACCCAAGCAGTTATATGGAGACCAAAATAATGTATAAAAAGAATGAGAAAAACGGATGTTATGTAAAGTATTATGACTCTACTGGTGCTATAGAAAACAAGGGTAAATATGACGAAGGGAGAAGAACTGGAAAATGGAAATTTTATCATAATAATTCAAAAAACAGCATTAAAGCAGCAGGTAATTTTGACAAGATAAGCCAGGTTTTTCAAAATGGAAGCGACAAAGATTTTGATTCACTTTATAAGGTTACTTCTGAATTGGAAAATTTGGGATTGATTGAATTTCCTACATATTTTTTTTTAAGAACTGGCATATGGGAGTTTTTTGATGAATCAGGAAAGTTATTTAGAAGAGAAGAGTATTTGGGAAATTTAAAAAAAGTATTGTCTGTAAAAAGTAAATAGAATCGTGTTTCAGATTTTCTGTTCAGTCCTGTATCAGATTATCACTTTTGCTTTAAACCCCTTGATTTCCGAGGGGTTTTTCATTGGTAAAAACCAATAATTAACTCACCTCCAAAACGGAGCTGGTTTTCACTCACTTGGCCTCAAAAGATATGAGCTCACTAACCACCTCGGAAACGTGCTCGAAGTGGTCTCAGATCGCAAATTAGGGCAGCTTTTATACACCTACTCGGCAGTTGCTTCAGGAACGCATGTTTACAACGCTCAGAGCAACGAATACATCTATGTGGGCACTGTTGGCACACATGATCAATCTGGAAGCACTACAGAAGTAAATTATGATAGCTACAAGCCGGAAGTAATCACTTACAGCGACTATTATCCGTTCCATATGCAAATGGATGGAAGAAGTGATGTTTCCAATGGCTACAGGTATCATGGTGCCAATGGTCAGGAAAGTGAAAGAGAAATCACTGGTAGTGGTTCTCATTCATCAGCTGAGTATTGGATGTATGATGAAAGGTTGGGAAGAAGGTGGAATGTGGATCCATTACACTTCCTATTTGCTCCAATTAGTCCTTATTCTACTTTCCTTAATAATCCTATACGGTTAGTGGACTTTCTTGGATTAGCAGCTGAAGATCCAATAAAAATAGAATCTGGGGGTACTTATAATGAGAAGAACAATGAAGATGTTAGCTCCTTACCACAATGTGCAGACGATTGTCAGGAAATCACTTTCAATTACGAATCAACAAAATCAGAAAATGGATACATTTCATCAGTAACATATACGTATAATGCTTCAACCGAAAAATGGGCTACGGTTTATGAGAAGGTTGGTGGCGAGGGAGGATATGGTACTTTCGAAGGAGTTGATAGAGATGGTTATGCTGGAAATTCAATAGAATCATTACAAACAAAGTCTGACAAAGCAAAAGAAAATAATATTGTTGCCAATAATAGTACAATTAAAGCCTCTGGAAACATACCAAATCTTGGTAATAATCCGGTAAACCACACAGGAAATAGCAAATCAACGCAAACTGCAGTTGCAGACTTTAAAAAAGCAACTGATTTTAAAAACATGTGGAAAAGCGATCCTGTTGTTAATAGCTGGAGAGAGACAGTGGGAATGGCTTCAGTGGCAACAGATTTCAGAAAAAATAATTTAACTAATAAATTAAATTCAGCTGAAATCAAAATTAAAAGCAAGAATTATATTTTAGGTGTTAAAACCGAGTTGCAATTGTTATCTAAAGCTAAAGGATTTTTAGGCCCAGCAGGCACGGTAATTTCATTTATTGACTTTGCGAGTGATCCAAGTTGGGAAAGCGCAGGCAAATTAGGGCTTGATTTATTTGTCGGTGGCTTAAGTAGTGCAGTTCCATTGGTTGGGCTAATTTATTTTGGAGGTGGGTTACTCGGTTGGTGGTAATAGTTAATAAAATTTGTAAATACAGTTAGATTTTATCTAAATTTGAACGAAACAGATTAGATAAACAAAAAAAATTGATTTAATATTTGAAGATGGAAGAATTAATAAAAAAATTTTATTGGGATTATTCAAAATTGTATAAATTACTTAATAAGGATAATGAAGAGGTTTTTTCATTTTACACAACTTTTTCATTAATAGTGGGGGCGAATTTAATATCAATATATTTTATCATAATACGATTTTTTCATGTTGATGAACGAGTTTTTATTATAATAACTATTATTACTTTATTTTTATTACCCTATCTTTATTTCGTAGGGTATTTAAAAAAAATTAATAAATTGATAAAAAATA
>JBIPLT010000212.1:0-5628 GCA_044368255.1 Flavobacteriales bacterium | reverse complement strand
CGCATAATATGCTTTTGTGAAATGATACGCGCATGATATTCCACATTGGCTGAAGAAGCTACTCTATTGGTGAGCTGTGAAATATAAAATGGTCCGCCCACAATATCCAATTCCCCTTTTTGACGAAGGCGAGCCGTTACGGTTAAAATATCAATGGGTTGTGATTCTTGAAATAAATCATGAATTACTTCAAAAATGCGTTGATGAGAATCTTTGTAAAAACTTTCGGGTGATAAAATATCGATAGCATCATTGACCGCATTTTTCTCTAGCATCATTGCTCCGAGAACAGCTTCTTCTAAATCAATTGCTTGAGGGGGTAATTTCCCGCCTTCTACAAATGCAGATGCTAAACCTGAATTTTTTAATTTGTTTCTTCTAATCTCTGTTAATTTCTCTCTTGACTCTTCCATACTTCAAATATAATCTTACAACACTAAAAAGAGGGTTCCACGAATTATTTATACTTCTAATAAGTTATAAACGTATTTTAAACAACCGCTCGTCATTAAAGATACGCTAAATACCAAGGGTTTTTATACCTTTAGGTACAATTTTATGAACAACATCTTTAAAATCATTTAATTTTAGTAGCGGTTCATTTTGGTTGAAATGAACTAAAATTAATTCTGAAAAAATTATAATTTAATTAGTTGAATGATGAAAAATATCTTTTTAATTATTTCATTCGTTTTTACACTAAATCTTTCGGCTCAAACTAAAGAAGATAGTCTACAAAGAGTGATTAATTATTTTTTTACATGTATGCAGAAAAATGATATTTATGGCTTTTCTAAAATTATGGATTCGAGTACTGAGTTGAAAACGGTGATGGGATATAAAGATTCTGTTTTGGTTCACTCCTCTTCTTATCCCGAATTTCAATCCATGATGAATGAACCATTGGTTGGTGAATGGGAAGAAAAATTAATCCACTTTTCGTTTTTGAACGATGAATTAATGTCTACTATTTGGACCGAATACGAATTTCATTTCAATGGTAATATGACTCATTCTGGTATTAATCAATTTACGTTAATAAGAAATCCTTCTAACAAAGAATTTGGTTGGAAAATCATTTCGATTATTGATACTCGTTATAAGAAAGGAAATGGAGATATAACTTCTGCTAAAAATTCAAAAATAGAATCAACCCTTCTAAATTCATTGATGGATATATGGCATGTTGCTGCTGGAACTGCCAATGAAAATGATTTTTTCAATTTAATGAGTGATTCCTGCATATATAAAGGAACGGACAAAACAGAGCGTTGGACAAAATCAGCTTTTCATACTTTTTGCAAACCTTTTTTTGATAAAGGAAAAGCTTGGGATTTTAAACCACTCGAAAGAAATATTCGTTTAGATGATAACCTACAAACGGCTTGGTTTGATGAAAGATTAGAAACATGGATGGGAGAATGCAAAGCATCGGGAGTTTTGAAAAAAGAAAATGGAGAATGGAAATTATGGTTATATGATTTATCGGTAACGGTTGATAACGAAAATATAAAATCCTTTTTAAAATTGACCGAAAAGTAATTTCGTGGATGAATCTATTTGACTTTACTGCTAAATTCTTAACAATAATTTTACCTCAATAAATTAACTTTCATATTACTAATCATTTACACCTAATTTTTATTGTAAAATAGTTCATATTTTATTGTCCTTTGAATAACCTAAACTGAAACCTCATTCAATTATTCTACTTAATTTTACACCAAGCGAACACCCTACAGTTTCGGTAAAAAAATTACCACTGAACCGCCCAATGAAACTGAATAATGGGCAAATTCTATAAATATTTTCACAAAAAAATAATTATCATCCTATTTGGAATTATTTCTATTAATAATTCTTATTCTCAAATTTTGACATTTGATTTTGCTGGAAATACTGGGTCTGAAGTTACTGACGTATCTAACTTTAACAATGTAAATCTTGGAACTTCAACCATTTCAAGGGGGGCAGGAATAACAGCTTCTGCAAATGGTGATCGATTTAATGCAATTGATTGGGCAGTTACATCAATTGCCAATGCGGTTTCTGGAAATGACTATATGGAATTTACAATAACCCCTAATGCCGGGTTTTCTTTTTCGATAACTTCTATTGTAATTAGCTTACAAAGATCAAGTACTGGCCCAAGTGGAATTGCTTTAAGAAGTTCAGCGGACGGATATATCTCAAATTTAGGTGGGGCTCAAGCTATAAATGATGTTACAACCACTCAAACCTTTACTTTTACCTTCGCACAAACTAATGATTGCAATACTCCAGTAGCTTATAGAATTTATATGTTCGCAGAGACTACGGCTGGATCAGGTGGTCCAGGTGATTTAACAGGAAATGATATAATAGTAAATGGAAGTGTTAATGCTTGTTCTTCTAATACCATCACCACTTCTTCTATTGCCGGCTCGCCCTTTTCTGTTACTTGTAGCGCTGGAGCTCCATTAAATGTAGATTTTACCTCTGTAGGAACATTTACAGCTGGAAATGTTTATACTGCTCAATTATCCGATGCAGCCGGAAGTTTTGCTTCACCTGTTGCAATAGGAACCTTAACTTCTTCGGCAAATTCTGGAACTATTGCCTCCACCATTCCTGCTGGAACACTTACAGGTGCAGGATACCGTATTCGTGTTGTTTCGAGCACACCTTTTTATTCTGGAACAGATAATGGAAGCGATTTAACGATTAATTTAAGCGGTGGGCCTTGTACAACTACAATCACTACAGGTGCCATTTCAGGAAGTCCATTTACGGTAGATTGCACAACATTTCAGGTAACTACGGTTCCTTTTACTTCGAATGGAAATTTTAATGCGGGAAATATATTTAGAGCTCAATTATCTGATGCTTCAGGGAGTTTTGCCTTTCCAATTACTATTGGTGAATTAACTTTATCTGGTGTTAGCCCAACATCAACCATTCCTTCTACAATTTTAGCGGGATTGACTCCTTCTGCCAACTATCGAATACGTGTGGTTTCAACTAACCCAATAACAACGGGCTCTGATAATGGAGTAAATTTATCGGTTACTAACGCTCTTTCTCCTTGTTATGGCCCAATCATCATTAATGAAATATCTCAAGGCGGGTCCGGAAATAAAGAATATTTTGAACTATTAGTAGTTGCAAATGACCCATGTGCCACAATAGATATTCGTAATTTTATAATAGATGATAACAATGGTGATTTTAGCAACGGGGCAGCTTCAGGAGCAGGAATTGCATCAGGACATATGCGATTTACTTCCTCCAACCAATGGTCAAATGTTCCTAGCGGAAGTTTAATTGTAATTTATAATTCTTTAGATGTTAATACACTCGTTCCAGCTGACGACCCTTCTGATTTAATTATTCCGGATAAAGTTTATATTCTTCCATCTAATAGTACTTTATTGGAGGGGTGTGTTACCCGACCTACTTCAACAGATAACAGTTATTCTCCATGTTTTTATGGAATAGGGAATTGGAATTATATTTCATTGGCAAACGGAGCGGATGCGGCTCAAGTTAGATATCCTAATGGTGTTTATAGTCATGGTTTTTCATGGGGAACCGCTACTCTACCTGCAGTTATGGACGGTGGACCTGACAATTTATTAATTGGAACAACAACAACTTCGGTTCAAAATATTGGTTTTGAAAATACCACCAACAACGATTATACATTAGCAGCCAATTTTCAAAGAGGATCAGTTCCTACAGATGAAACCCCAGGCGCTGCAAATTCAGCGGTCAATGCGGCTTTTATGGCTACTTTAACTTGTACTGCTTTACCTGTTGAATTAATTGACTTTAATGTTATTAAACATGAAAAATTCAATTATATTTTTTGGACCACAGCCACTGAAACGAATACTAGTCATTTTGTATTAGAACGTTCAACTGATATGGAAAATTTCATACAAATTGCTCAAATTACTGCTTCAGGAAATTCAAATTCACCTCGAAATTATTCCTGTGCCGATGATCACCCAGAAACAGGATATAGTTATTATAGACTTAAAATTGTTGATCTAAATGGTGAAATTCAGTATGGTAATGTAAGAATGGTGTTTCGTCAAAATGTAGTTGAAATGCCTACTTTGAATGGAAATATCTTCCATCTTAGCGCATGCAAAACGGGAAGCCAAATCAAGGTTTTTGATGCCACAGGAAGGTTAATAGAAGAAGAAATGACGGCTGGAGAAAACTACTCTATCGAACACCTTCAAAATGGCTTTTACTTGATTCACATCACCTGCAACCGCACAGAATATATTTTCAAAACTAGCCTTCAAAAATAGGCAGCCGATATTTTTTTTTCTAAAACTGCTCTAATACAATTTTCTTTTTTTACTTTTAGGCTGTTTAGCAAAAAACAACTAAATACACTACAAATGAGCGAAACAGCAAAACTTATTCTTGACGGAAAAGAATTCGAATTACCAGTGGTAACTGGTACAGAAAATGAAAAAGCAATTGATATCAGTAAGCTTCGTGATATGACTGGTTATATCACCTTAGATACTGGTTATAAAAATACAGGAGCAACAAAAAGCGCAATTACTTTTTTAGATGGTGAAGAAGGAATTCTTCATTATCGTGGCTACCCAATCGAGCAATTGGCTGAGAAATCAAACTTCTTGGAAGTGGCTTATTTATTAATTTTTGGAGAACTTCCAACAAAGGCACAACAAGAAGAGTTTTCAGGAAATATCACTCGTCACACATTGGTTCATGAAGACATGAAACGTTTTTATGAAGCGTATCCATCGAAAGCGCATCCAATGGGAATTTTGGCTTCTATGATGTGTTCTCTTTCTACATTTTATCCAGAGTCACAAAATCCAAATCGTCCGGAAGAGAAAAAATTACTGACTGTTTATCGTGCCATGGGTAAGCTACCAACATTAGCCGCTTGGGCCTACAAAAACTCGATGGGTCATCCGGTAGTTTATCCTCAAAATAAATATAATTATACAGAGAACTTTCTGCACATGATGTTCTCTATGCCTTCTACTGATTATACTCCAGATCCAGTGGTTGCAAAAGCATTAGATATTTTATTAATTCTGCATGCTGATCACGAGCAAAACTGTTCTACGTCTACTGTTCGTATTGTTGGTTCTTCTCAAGCTAATCTTTATTCCGCTATTTCTGCAGGAATTGATGCCCTTTGGGGGCCACTTCATGGAGGCGCAAACCAAGAAGTAATCGAAATGCTAGAGCAAATTCGTTTAGACGGTGGAAACGTGGACAAATGGGTTGAAAAAGCAAAAGATAAAAATGATCCTTTCCGTTTAATGGGATTTGGTCACCGTGTATATAAAAACTTTGATCCACGAGCTCGAATTATTAAAAAAGCATGTGATGATGTTTTAGCAAAATTAGGAATCAATGATCCAGTTTTAGAAATCGCTAAAAAATTAGAAGAAGTTGCATTAAATGATCCTTATTTCAAAGAAAGAAACCTATATCCAAACGTAGATTTCTATTCTGGAATTATTTATCGTGCATTAGGAATTCCTGTAGATATGTTTACGGTGATGTTTGCTATTGGACGTTTGCCAGGTTGGATTGCACAATGGAAAGAAATGACTAAAAATAATGAACCTATTGGTCGCCCAAGAC
>JBIPLT010000211.1:0-5631 GCA_044368255.1 Flavobacteriales bacterium | reverse complement strand
AAGCTGTTTCCAATACCTTGGTGATTTCGTCTGTGAATTTTCCAGCACGAATTTCATCCAACGTACTTCTATGACTTGCATCCAAATAATTTACATACTCTTCTTCGAATGCTTTGATTTTATTTACGGGTACAGAAGTTAATAATCCCTTTGTTCCCAAATAAATAATCGCCACTTGCTTCTCAACCGACATTGGGGCATTTTCTCTTTGTTTCAAGATTTCTACGTTACGTTTTCCTTTTTCAAGCACCGCTTTTGTAGTGGCATCCAAATCAGAACCGAATTTTGCAAATGCTTCCAACTCTCTATATTGTGCTTGATCCAATTTTAATGTACCAGCCACTTTTTTCATCGATTTGATTTGTGCGTTTCCTCCCACACGTGATACCGAAATACCAACGTTAATAGCTGGACGAATACCTGCGTTAAATAAATTCGACTCTAAGAAAATCTGTCCGTCTGTAATAGAAATTACGTTGGTAGGAATATAAGCAGAAACGTCACCCGCTTGTGTTTCAATAATGGGTAATGCAGTTAACGAACCCCCACCTTTTACTTTTCCTTTTAAAGACTCAGGAAGGTCGTTCATTTGAGAGGCGATAACATCATTATTAATCACTTTCGCAGCACGCTCTAGCAAACGGCTATGTAAGTAGAATACGTCACCAGGGTACGCCTCACGTCCCGGAGGTCTTCTTAATAATAAAGAAACCTCACGGTATGCAACCGCTTGTTTAGATAAATCATCATAAATAATCAAAGCCGGACGGCCAGTATCACGGAAATATTCTCCAACAGCTGCGCCAGCAAATGGAGCATAGAATTGCATTGGCGCTGGATCGGATGCACTAGCAACTACCACCACTGTAAATTTCATTGCACCTGCTTCTTCTAACTTTTTAACGATTCCCGCAACAGTTGAACCTTTTTGCCCGATTGCAACATAAATACAAAATACAGGTTGACCCTTGTCATAAAATTCTTTTTGATTGATAATGGTATCAATACAAACAGAAGTTTTTCCTGTTTGACGGTCACCAATTACCAACTCACGTTGACCACGACCCACTGGAATCATAGCATCGATAGCTTTGATACCGGTTTGTAATGGTTCAGTTACGGGCTCACGGAAAATAACACCTGGAGCTTTTCTTTCCAATGGCATTTCGAATAATTCCCCAGTGATTGGTCCTTTACCATCAATGGCTTCACCTAATGTATTTACCACACGACCCACCATTCCTTCACCTACTTTAATAGATGCGATAGTGTTCGTACGCTTAACTGTATCACCTTCTTTGATGTCGTTTGCAGAACCTAATAATACTGCACCAACATTGTCCTCTTCTAGGTTAAGAACTATTCCTCTTAATCCGTTTTCGAATTCGATCAACTCACCTGATTGAACATTGTTCAAACCATAGATACGAGCGATACCGTCACCTACTTGAAGAACGGTTCCTACTTCTTCGAGCTCAGCTGCGGATTTGAATCCGGCTAATTGCTCTCTTAAAATTGCAGATACTTCTGCGGGTTTAACTTCAGCCATTTTATCTTAAAATTACAGTTGTGAAACGTATTGATTTTTTGAAAAACCTTTTTTCAATTCTTTTAATTTACGAGAAATACTTGCATCAAATTGTCGATCGCCAACACGAACGATTAATCCACCAACGATATTTGCATTTATTTTTTCTACTAGTTCAATATCCTGCCCTACTACTTTTCTAACCGCTTCGGCAACTTTTTTGAGTTGGGCTTCATCTAATTTTGTGGAAGTAGTAATTTCAGCAACAGAAACTTTGTTGTATTCTTTATATTGAGCAACGAAACTATGTGCTATTTCTACCAAATATCCTTCTCTTTTGTGTGTAGCGATGATTTTAATGAAACCGTCTACGATAGGAGATAATTTTCCTTTTACGATTGCTTGAATGATGGCAATTTTCTTATCCGATTTGATAATCGGGCTTTTTAATACAACTACGAAATCATGATTTTGTTGACAGATATCCGATAACAATTTCATGTCACGGTAAGCATCTTCCAACATCTTTTGCTCGATGGCGAGCATCATCAATGATTTGGCGTAACGATATGAAACTCTAATTCCCTTCATAATTAAATTAATTAAGGTTGATTTCCTCCACTAAATTATTTACGAGGGACTTTTGTTTTTCATCTTTAGAAAGTTCGTTTCTAAGAATTTTTTCAGCAATTTCTATGGATAAAACAGCTACTTGATTTTTCAATTCAAAAACAGCGGCCATTTTTTCATTCTTGATATTTTCGCGAGCAGCAGCCAAAATACGATCTGCTTCTTGTGTTGCTTTTGATTTTGCTTCGGCAACTATTCCATCACGAATATCACGAGCTTCTTTTAAAAGTGCATCGCGCTCTTCACGAGCTTTCTTTAATAGGTCTTCGTTAGAAGCCTTCAAACGAGCCATTTCTTCTTGTGTTTTTTTAGCAGATTCAATCGCATCAGCAATTGATTTCTCTCTTTCTTTGATGGATTCCAAAATCGGTTTCCAAGCCATTTTCTTTAATAAGAAAAGAACAATCAGGAACGCAAGTGTCGTCCAAAAAACCAATCCGAGTGCAGGTGTAACTAATCCCATTTTTATCTATTTTAAAATTTGAAATTCAAAATTTGAAATCAAAGGGCCGCACCAACCGCACGGCCACTTTTAATTTTTTGGAATCTTAAACGAAAAGAACCAATAGACAAACAACGATTGCGAAGAATACTGCACCTTCTACAAGGGCAGCAGCAACGATCATGTTTGCACGGATGTCTCCGGTAGATTCAGGCTGGCGAGCCATTGACTCAAGAGCAGAAGCACCGATTTTACCGATACCTAAACCTGCACCAACAGCAGCAAGACCTGCACCTAATGCAGCGATTCCTGCTTCAACACCTGCCATCATTACACTCATTAAACTCATACAATTTATTATTAAAGGTTAAACATTACAAATTAGTGGTGTGCTTCTTCTGTAGCCGCTCCGAAATAAAGAGCAGATAACAACGTGAACACATACGCTTGTAAAAAGGCAACTAACAACTCAAGGATGTTCATGAAAATGGCAAAAACCATTGACAAAACAGAAGCGCCATAACCAGCACCCGCTCCAAATTTACCTCCGAAGATAAAAATCAAACTTACAAAGGCAAGAATGATAATATGCCCAGCGGTAACGTTAGCAAAAAGACGAAGCATTAAAACGATTGGTTTAGAAAACACTCCAATGATTTCAATTGGTAACATAATAGGCAATAGCCAAAGTGGAACTCCAGGAGGTGCAATGATATGCATCCAATAAGCTTTGTTCGCATGAACACTAGTAAGAATAAAAGTAGCCATAGCTAAAACTAGAGTTACAGCAATATTTCCGGTTACATTCATTCCTCCTAAGAAAGGAATCAATCCTAAAAAGTTATTAATTAGAATGAAAAAGAAAACAGTCAATAAATAAGGTAAGAATTTAGCGTAATGATGACCAATAGATGGTTTAGCTACTTCATCACGAATAAAAATAATTAAAGGCTCAATAAATCCTTGTAATCCTGATGGAGCAGAAATTCCTTTGGATTTGTATGCTTTTGCCACTTTCAGGAAAATGAAAAACATTATGGTTAAACAGATGAATAGACCAACCACATTTTTAGTAATAGAAAAATCATAAACAGCCACTGCATTATGTGGATGTCCATCCTTATCTAATTCTAATGATTTACCACTTAGTTTATAAATTTTTTCGTGAAAAATTACATAACCTTCGTGTTCGTAATAACGATCCATTTTCCCTTTTTTAGGATTCATCACTTTTACTTCATTGTGATAAAAATGAGAGGAAGAAAAAATTTTCATTCCTTCATCGAAAATGATGATTGGCAGGTAAATTGCAAAATCTCCAGCAATATGGATTTCGTGGGCATCCTGAACGTGATGCAAGATGGTTTCACCTGCATCGAATTCTTTTTCACCACCATTTGCCTTAGCAGGAGTGGCTGCGAAAAATGTCAACAGGGTGAGAACGGAGAATAGTCGTGTAAAAATTGCCTTCATTTCGAAAATTTCTCTTTTAATTCGAGCGCAAAAGTAGATAATTAATGAAACTGACGAAAAAAAACCTTCTGTTTTTACAGGAAGGTTGATAAATACTCAGCTCTTGTTTTTGAGCTTGTTAAGGTCTTTAACGATAAAGACGACCTCTAATACCATGAATAACAAATAAAACACTACAAATGTAATGACCGGCGCTTTAAAATCAGGGCGAGAGGCAAGGCCAATTACCAAAGTAAAAATGAGGGAAATAATCATTTTGGCAGAAGTCATACCCATAAATATTCTAACAAACTTTTTTGGGGAATGTTCGGCCGAACGAAGTAAATAATAATGAACAATCAAATTGATTATTAGGAAGTAAGATGGAAATAACTGAACTAAAACAGTTGGTTTTATACCAATAACGGGCTCATAGACATATAAAATGAGTAGTTGACCAACTATGGCCAATGTTCCAAGTGCAAGTGCGAATTGATTGATTTTTGATTTCATGCCGAATGTGAAAAAATTAGTTTATTTCTTTTTAGCGGATTTTGCCATTAGGCATGCCCTATTTTATTTAGAATCACGCACAAAGATATAAATACCTAGGGCAACACCTATTAAAGAAAGAGTTAAAGTAAAAGAAGGGAATTTTAAACCAAGACTCTTATCAGCTTGAAAACCACCGTAAGCACAACCTCCAATAATCACTGCCATTTGAATGGAGCGACTAAAATAATCAGGCTGTTTTTTCGGCTGGTTGGTTGGCATTTTGTTTGATTGGCTCGGAGCTCTTCAAATCTTTAATCATTCCGCCCATTGAACATGCACCGCTAAACATTGCTCCTGGCTCAATAGCTAATTTACTAGTGATAATATCACCCGTTAGTTTAGCTGTAGATTTTAAGGATAAAAGTTGATTGACATTTATTTTACCAATGAAAACACCTTCTATATCGGCATTTTCGCAAATGATTTCACCTTCAATGATACCAGAAGATCCAATCACCAAACGCCCTTTGGTATGAATGGTTCCTTTTAATTTTCCGTCAATACGGATATTAGAATCTGAACGGATATCTCCTTCAATAGAAGTTCCTTCAACAATGCGGTTCAGCCTATCAGGCGAATTAATTTCTGCAGTCTTGCTCATAACACTGGGTTGATTAGTGGTAGTAGTAGTGGGAGGGGTGATATTTTTATTAAATAATGCCATATTTTACAATGCTTACAAATATATAAAAACTTATGATGCTTAGAAGAATAGTTGAAAAATTCAACTGAAAACAACGAATTAGAGGTTTATTTTACTTTGAAATTATCAATTTAGAATTCTCCATTCATTTTCGGTAATAATTTTTCGTTAGTGCAAATTGAAGAGAAATGGAAAATTCAAAAGATTACTTTGAAAACATTTTAGTTGGCTTCTGTGAAGTGTGAAATACCCTTGAAATAATGATCTTGTCTTTATTTTTGCTGTAGATAATTTTGTAACTCCAAACAATAATGAATCAATACTCCATTTTTTTCGATTTTAACAATGGTTCTTTGGTGCCTATTTTAGGAAATTCTTCTA
>JBIPLT010000210.1:0-5639 GCA_044368255.1 Flavobacteriales bacterium | reverse complement strand
TTTATGGAAGAAATCTCAAGAATAAAATTCATTCCATATTTTGCAGCTGGCGTAGGTGGTTTAATGTTGACTTGCACCAATGGAATGAGCGAGCAGAATGAGAGCGAAAATCAGAGCGAAAAAAAACGAACAAGCGATAAGCCACTAACCGAAATAATTCCCATTCTTCCAAATGCTCTTAAAAAAGGAGATAAAGTAGGAATTATCGCTCCTGCAGGTCCATTGCGAGACACCAAACAAGCCGAAGAATTTGAAAAAAAATTACGCGAATTAGGATTTATTCCAGTGATGGGCGAGAACGTAAAATCCCGAAATGGTTTTTTTACTGCTTCTGACGAAAAAAGAAAACAAGAACTAGAAAAGTTTTTTGCTGATACTGAAATAAAAGCCATCATTGGTATAAAAGGTGGCTGGGGATGCGCGCGATTACTTCCCATTTTAGATTATGATTTAATTAAAGCAAATCCTAAAATAGTAATGGGATTTAGTGATATCACTTCTTTGCTAAATGGAATTACTTTAAAAACAGGTTTGATTACGTATCATGGTCCTGTGGGCACTGCCACATGGTATGATTATTCATTAAACTTTATTAAAAGTGTGTTGATGAAAGGTGAAAAAACAGTTTTTAATTCTACCATCGATTTTAAAACATTGACTAAAGGAACTGCAGAAGGAATACTTTTTGGTGGAAATTTAAGTGTTTTATCTGGATTGGTTGGAACAGAATATTTTCCAGATCCTGCAGGTAAAATTCTCTTTTTAGAAGATGTAGAAGAAGAGCCTTTTCGAATAGATCGAATGTTGACACATATGAAATTGGCAGGAGTATTTTCGAAATTAAACGGAATTATTATTGGTAAATATCGTGATTGTATTGCCGAAGAACCCGATTTTTCATTTACTGTTGAAGAAGTTTTTGATGACCATTTTACCAATTTTCATATTCCTGTTTATCGAGGAGCTAACATCGGTCATATCCGCGATAAATTCACTGTTCCTATTGGGATAAATGCAAAAATGGATGCCGATAATTGCATGTTTGAATTGACGGAAACTGCTGTTAAATTGGATTAATTAATTTAAATTATGAGTACTTTAAGAAATCAATTTTATAACCATCTTGCCCAAACCAGTGATATGCCAATGGAATTAGAAATCGTTTCGGCGGATGGAAATTACCAATATGATTCAAAAGGAAAAAAATATTTGGATTTGATTTCTGGAATTGCGGTTAGTAATCTCGGACATAATCATCCAGCTATAAAAAAAGCAATTGCTAAACAATTAGATGCTCATTTGCACTTGATGGTTTATGGTGAATTTATTCAAGCACCACAAGTAAAATTAGCCAATGCATTAGCTGAATTACTTCCCAAAAAATTATCTTCTGTTTTTTTTACTAATTCAGGAAGTGAAGCTGTAGAGGGGGCATTAAAATTGGCCAAACGTTTTACGGGTAGAACAGAAATGATATCTTGCCAAAATGCCTACCATGGCAGCACACATGGTGCGCTAAGTATAAATGGAAGTGAAGAATGGAAAAATAGTTTTCGACCATTATTGCCTGATGTAAGACAAATACTTTTTAATCATTGGGAAGATTTAAGTTTAATTACGGATAAAACGGCTTGCGTGATTATTGAACCCGTGCAAGGAGAAGCTGGAGTGCGAATAGGAAATGTGTATTACCTCGAAGCATTGCGAAAAAAATGTGATGAAACGGGAACACTTTTACTATTTGATGAAATTCAATCGGGTTTTGGCCGAACAGGTAAGTTTTTTGCGTTCGAACATTTTAATGTTATTCCTGATATTTTAATTTTAGGAAAAGCTTTAGGAGGAGGATTGCCATTAGGCGCTTTTATTTCTTCGAAGGAAATGATGGATTCATTGCAATCTAATCCAGTTTTAGGGCATATCACCACCTTTGGCGGGCATCCACTTTCATGTGCTGCATCATTGGCCGCATTAGAAGTTTTGAAAAACGAAAAATGGATTTCTGAAGTAGAAGAAAAAGAGCTTTTATTTAAAGAATTATTAAATCATCCCGAAATTATTGAAGTGCGCGGAATAGGTTTAATGTTTGCTGTTGAACTTCGAGATTTTGAATTCATACAAAAAGTAATTAAAAAATGCATTGAAGGAGGATTAATTACTGATTGGTTTTTGTTCTCTGATAAGAGTTTAAGAATTGCTCCTCCCTTAACTATTACCAAAGAAGAAATCAAATTCGCTTGTGAAATAATTCTGCAAGCTTTAAACTGATCTACACAAATAATCACAGATTAAAGAATTTTATTTGCGATAATAGCAAATCTGTCAGTATTTTACGATAAAATAATGAAAACGCACAAGAATTTAGCTAAACCATATTTAAGTTTTTCTCGTTTCAGTTATCGTGCGAAAACACTCCATACTATTAATTTTCATTTTCTTTCCTTTTTGGATTCAATCCGAAAAGATTGAGTCGGTAATTTATTATCAATCAAAAAATGAATTTGCTATCTCCATTTGTTTTGGCGCTAATAATTCTTATTTAAATTATGCCGTAGTAGTGAAAAGCGGAAATAAAATTATTAAATCTCAACAATTAACCGAGCAATCTTTTATGATGCAAATGACCGGCAAAATGAATTCAACCGCTAACCCTAAATTGAAAAATCTTTTGAAAGAAAATGTACTCGATACTTGTGATTGTGTTATTGATAATTTATACAAGAAATACGTAGGTTATAATTGCGAACCATTTCGTCTGTTGTGGAAAGTAAGGTATAAATATGACCCTAAAAATCATCATTTAAAAAATAGCGAAGATTACAAAGGTTGGGCTTATGAAAATTATTCTCCCGGAGTAAAACAAAGTATTTATTTGAAAGAAAGATATGGAATTCAAAATTTGAATGATTTTATAGCTGGAGAAAAATTATATTTACTTCTCAATGATGTGCAAGATTCGACTTGGGTAAATGATTATTATTACATGGATTAATTTATCTTTACAAAACAATGGATCAAAGTATAAATCCCGATTTTAAGCCTGCTGCACGAAAAACAGCTAGTGCCGAACAACTTTTTGCTGAATTGCGACAAGGAAATAAAATCGCTCTAAGTAAATCCATTACTTTAATCGAAAGCAATGACGCTTCTCAACAAAAAATCGGAAAAGAAATATTGAAATTAGCCTTTCCCCATTCGGGAAAAAGTAAACGAATAGGAATAACAGGTGTTCCTGGGGCAGGAAAAAGCACCTTTATTGAGTCTGTAGGAAAAAACATTATTGCGAATGGTGGTAAATTAGCTGTTCTGGCCATTGATCCATCTAGCTCCATTCACAAGGGAAGTATTTTAGGGGATAAAACGAGAATGCAAGAGTTATCTGTTTTACCGAATGCCTTTATTCGTCCAACGCCTTCTGGCAATGAATTGGGCGGTGTGGCTCGAAATACATTTGAAACAATAATTCTATGCGAAGCGGCAGGGTACGATTATATTTTTATTGAAACCGTTGGTGTGGGTCAGAGTGAAACGGAAGTAAAATTTCTCACTGATTTTTTTATTTTATTAATGATTACAGGCGCTGGTGATGAGTTACAAGGAATCAAGCGGGGAATTATGGAAATGGCTGATTTGATCATTGTGAATAAAGCAGATGGAAATAATTTAGAAAAAGCGAAAAAGGCTGCTGTAGAAATACAAAATGCATTGATGATTTTAGGGATGAATATCCCCGGAAAAACTACGAAAGTTCAAATTTATTCCTCTACCGAACATAGTTCCGATAGCTATCGGAATCAAAATGAAGTGATGGCATTAACCAATGAATATTTTGAATTGAATGCTGGAAATAAACTAGCTGAAATCAGAGCGAATCAACAGTTGCATCTTTTTAGAAAATCTTTAAAGAATTCTATCTTAGAGCGCATCATTGAATCTAAAAATCTCAATGATTTGATCCATCAAAAGGAATTGGATATTCTCAAAAATCAGCAATCAGCATTCGAAGCTGTTGATGAAATCATTAAAAATATTTGATTTTAACTTTGCTGAATTCCAGTAGTTAAGGATATTCCCCTTCTAATTTTAGTCATTTTTAACAGTATATCAACAGGTTTTACGGCATTTTTAGGTATTTTCAAACTCCTTAAAAAACGGGGGCGTTTTAAAATGGTCGTAAAAAATCTCATATTTGGGTTGATCTTTTTTGTCGGAATGATTTCCATTTCCTTTGCACAAGGCGGGCCAACTTATGGCGGAAAAGAAATTATTGATACCATGGATACCGGCCGAAATAAAATTCTACTTTTTGCCGATAAAACATGGGCCTTTGTGGAAGAAGATCATGCGTTTAATGGAATTCTAAATGAGCAAGTACATGGTTTAGTTTCCGATACCTCTATGAATTTTAAAGCAACTTGGTATACCGAGATTCCATTTGCCTATGATAACGATATTCAAAAATTACAAGATACTCTCTGGCTTTGTACGGTAGATGAAAGTTATAATGAGTTTTGTGTGCCAGTAAAAGGTGCAATTGTTTCAAAATTTAAATATCGAGGTTCTCGTTTTCATCACGGATTAGATATTGATTTGGATGTGGGTGATACCGTTCGTTCTGCTTTTGCAGGAAGAGTTCGTTACTCTCAATACAATAAAGGTGGTTTTGGAAATTTAGTAATCATTCGACACTATAATGGTTTAGAAACTTATTATGCTCATCTTTCTAAATTATCTGTATCCGTAGATGATGAAGTTTTTGCAGGTGATGTGATTGGTTTAGGTGGAAAAACAGGACGTGCTTATGGCCCCCATTTGCATTTTGAAACGCGATTTTATGATCATGCTTTTGACCCTTATGAAATAATCGACTTTGATAAGTATTGTTTGAAAGATTCCAATCTTTTAATTCACCCAGGAATGTTCGACTATAAAGCTGTTTCAAAGAAAAATACACAGAAAATTATTCCTGCAGTTTCCGATGATCATTTTGAAGGAACCGATAATCATGACCATTCAAATGAAAATAAAACGACCAGTGTAACTAACGCAACTAATGCAACTAACACGACTAATACAACCAATAGCAACACAAATAATTCTGGAACAAAGAAATATCACTCTGTGAAAAGTGGCGATACACTTTCTGGAATAGCTTCAAAATACGGAACAACCATCTCAAAGCTTTGTGATTTAAACGGAATATCCAGAAATGCTACCATTCAAATTGGACAAAAGATTCGGTATAAGTAAGAAGCCACGTATCCAAATAGGCAATAGTCATTAGATTTATTAAACTAAAGAAGCCACGTAGCCAAATAGGCAATAGGCAATAGATTTATTTGTTACTAATGAGTTATTACTTCATCATTATTCCATTCCTATTCTTATCTTCTCTAAATCCTATTTGGCTATGTGGCTATTTCCCTTCTTCCTATTCTTATCCTCTCTAAATCCTATTTGGCTATGTGGCTATTTCCCTATTTCCCTTCTTCTTCTTATCTTTACTAAATGAAACGTATTGCTGTTTTTACCTCTGGTGGTGATTCTCCCGGAATGAATGCTTGTATTCGCGCTGTAGTGCGTACAGCTTTGCATCATCAAATTGAAGTAATTGGGATAAAACAAGGTTATGAAGGAAT
>JBIPLT010000423.1:0-5651 GCA_044368255.1 Flavobacteriales bacterium | reverse complement strand
ATTTGTCTCGTTTGTGATTTGGTCATTGAGCTCAGTAATCGAAGAGGCGCCGAACTGTGCAAGCGTCAAACCGCTCAACGTGACCGAATTAAAATTAGCATTCAAGGTACCCGCCGGTGCGGAGTCAGGTAATAAGTTCTCAAAGTGCAAGGTCAGACCTGTGTAACCAGCGGCCCCACCCGTATCCGTGTCGTTAAACAGAACACTTGCCTTGCTCACGCCCTCTTTCCAGCCCCAGATGGTGACTTTATCTCGACCAAGTTCGAAATCCGTAATCGTCGACCAAGAAACTCCGGAGGCACGGCCGTCAAGGAAAAAGGTATCGGCATCGCCAGCCACACCGCCCGACACAAAGGTTGAGCCCGTTCCGCCATCAATCACATCGGCGCCACCTGCAGCATCCACCGCTTTGTTACCGGTTCCTTGCAAGACGATGAAATCACCAAAGTTCGAGCCTACGATCACCGCGTCTGGGCTCGTATCGATCCACTGATACAGCAGACCTAAAGAGGAATCTCCCGCAAACAGTTCAGGTAGTAAATACGCCGTTGCGTTGTTGAGAAAATACGTGAAGGCCGGACGTAAAGAAAATTGCTCCACAATTTGCTGCGTGGTGTACGCCACACCTGCTAAATTTAAATCAGTTGAATACATGGAGAGGGATACCACCTCTCCGTCGGCAAATTTCAATATCAACGTGTTTCCATCTGCTGCAATCCCTGCGGCGGAAATATCATCAATTGACCCTTCATAGCGATGTGATGCACCAAGCGTCAGAATCTGACCGTCATTTCCAACGGCCGCCTCAATAATGAGCTGAGTGATATTGCCCGCATTGATGCTAATACCCGCTGAACTATTACTCAGGACCGCGGCCCGAGCCTGCTCAGTCAAGGTCTCTTGGGCAACGATTTGTGCACCGACGATCGAGCGCAAATATTGTTCTGCATCAACCACAGCAACAGTCGAGGCCGCAGTAGTCGCTTCATCTGAAAGTAGTTTTATTTGATTATTAACTTCAGCCATCGCGCTCGAGACAGCTCCCAACTGCGCATTGACGACTGCGCGTTGCGCACTCGTGAGCACACCCACAGAACCCGCAGCGATTGCGCTCGAAATCACAGTCGCAGACGTTAAGTCCACCGGACCGGCCGATGCGGCCGTTGCAAGATTTTGGGCGATCGCATTGGCGATTGCACTTGTCGATGACGCGCTCGCACCGGCTGCGGTCATCATGCCAGTCGCAACCGCGAGAATGTTTGCAATTTGCGCATTCACACTTTGCATCTGAATCGCAGCGGCTGCGTCCGCAGCGTTATGCCCATCGGCAGCCGTCGCAGCAGCCAAGGGATCAAACGAGGTCAGATCCACCTCATCCAAACCAAACGCCTCTTTTATCGTTTGCTGATCGCCAGATGCTGCCAAGAGCGTCGTCAATGGGCTGATCACGCTAGAGCCGGAGGGCGCGGCATAACTACCCGTGAAGACTGCACCGGTTGAAATATCAATGGTTGTACCGTTAGGATTAGCAGCGACTCGTAAGGTGCCGCTCCCCTCTAATCCGGAATAACGTCCCTGCCCATCGGTCAAGGTCCAGGACTCGCCCTCACCGCTCTCCCAGAGTCCGTTTCTATTGCTATCCGTCCAGTCACGCGCGCCATCATCATCTGCATCAATCCAAACCAGCGCACCAGACAAGTAACCGTCGCTTACGACGCCGTTCAGTGCACTCGAGACGCGAATGACTGAACCGTCGTAATCGGTTCCAGTACCCGCACCGTTCACGTAAAGATAACCATCGCGAGTACCCCATGTATCAAGTGCAAAAAATGCAACGGCCTTATTTGCATAGATGGGATTTGCAAGAATTATCTGAATGCCACTCGCAACACTGCTTGGTGTAAATTCCGACATCACGGCGAGCTCGATGCCCGCCATCCCGACAAACTCGATCTCATCCTCAAAGAGGTTGTAGTTTAAAATTCGATCGAACGAACCTGCAGCAAGTCGACTGTCGTTTTTCGAAGAAAACTGAAACACATCACGACCCGCGTCGCCTCTTAGTACGTCTGCACCCAGACCACCCTCGATCGTGTCATGACCAGCGCCACCTGTGATAAAGTCGTTGCCAGCAAGGCCTTGAAGTAAATTATTAGACTCACTGCCTGAGATATAGTTACTGAGGCTGTTGCCGACTGCGTAACTTGCATCTTCGCCCATTAACTTGAGATTTTCAATCAGCCCATCGAACTGATTTAAAACGTAAGAACAATTCCTCGCCTGAATCTCGTCCATTGTCCCCCCGGGCAGACCATAAGCCCCTATGATGACCCGATCTTCTATGTTATCCACAACATAGACATCATTACCCAAAGACTCGTAAATCGTATCGACTCCTGCTTCACCCGATATAAAATCATCTCCGCGTCCACCATAAAACGTATCGTCTCCTGCATCCCCAAACAGGGAGTCTCGAAAATCTCCACCGATAATCACATTATCCGAGGCATTGCCAAAGAGGTAATTATCGACTAGCGTAGCGCCTGTTAAATTCTCCACTTGATCGACACGGGACACATCTCCATATATTGAGCCGCCGCGGGGAAAGGTGCGTAAAGAAGACGCAATGAGATCGGCAACCAGGTGGTCGGCCCCAATGGGTAGATATAAAGTTAATGTATCTACCCCGTTACCACCATTAATAGTGTGCGTACCAGACACATAGAAAATCGTGTCATTTCCCTCACCACCGTCCACAGAATCAGAGCCCCCATTAAGCTCTAAGGCATCATCTCCATCACCACCAAACAGAGAGTCGCTCCCGGAACCGCCAGTAAGACGATCATTCCCACTGCGGCCGTACAGAATGTCGTTACCATCACCACCACTTATGACTTCACCGTTGGTAGCACTATCCGAGCCAATGATCCTATTATCTAGAGCATTACCAAGCAGAAAAATAGCGGAATTTGTTTCGTTTTGCAGAAGCTCTAAATTCTCAACATGTTCGGGAAGTGTGTAGTCATCGTTCGCGATATGTACCTCATCAATCCCTTCATTTGCCAGCTCAATCAGAGTATCGTTATCTGAGACGATGTAGAGATCGTCTCCCCTCCCTCCATGCATCCTGTCGCTACCTAACCCGCCCTCTAAGGTGTCGTTGCCACTCAATCCGAATAGAGTGTCCGCACCATTACCGCCGATCAACGTATTGGCCAGTGGATTTCCTACCCCCTCGAAAGTTCCTGTCTGTCCAAAATTAGTATTACCGATATAGGTAACCGCTTGCTGAATATCTCCTAATGAATAACTTGCCTCAGTCGTCAAAACTGGAGCGTCTAGGACGAAGGGTGTGGTCGTCTCGCCGTCGATCGTATCGGTCGGACTGATTTTGATCAACGTGCCATCAAATGAAACACGACTGTCATCGCCCTCGCCATCGCCTTTTACAAAAGCGTACCAATCGGTGGTATCGGTAAAGAAATAAATCGTATCAGTCGGAAATGAGAAGATATAAATATAATTTATCGTATCGATAACCGAGCCTTGGTACAACATCAACGCTGAATCAAGCCCCTGGGATCCTCTTAACTCAATCGCATCGCCCCGCGCATAGTCTGAAATCGTGTCCATGTCGGACAGGGTGCTATGACTGGCATCTGTGTATAGGAACACATCATCACCAGAACCTCCGCTGAGCAAATCTGCTCCGAGGTGTCCCATGAGGGTGTCGTTGCCAGCCTCACCATTCATGGTGTCATTGCCACCATAACCAATGGCGTAATCATTTAGTCCAGAGAGATTGAAGGTGTCAGCGTCTAATAATGCGTCGGCAAGTAAGTTTGTGTCATCAAGATTATCGGGGGTGGCAATTGCAGCCCTTAAATTGACTGTATATAGGGCTTGCGCAAAAGTCGGAGTCCATCGCCAAACAAGCTGATCGGGCAAAATATCCGCGTCAGTAGGATTGAAATAGATCTCAATGCCCGTAACAACAGGACCGCTACTATATTCATCGAGGTTGTTGCCAAGAAAAGACCAATAATTAGCTGGTTGGATAAAACCCAGTGGCGTGTAGGCTTTCCCCACCCACTTGGCCTGGACGTCGCCCGTAAACTCAGGGAATGACGGGTTGTATAAATTAAACAACCGCTGATCGAAAGCATAGGTAGGTGCGTCAAGAATGGCCATGATTGCGTCCGTCGCTAAGGAGTGTTGAACCAATCCGCCAAGGCCGTAGGGGTAGCCCAGCGGAATACAACAAAAATGTTGCCACTACCTTAGTTTTAATTACCCAATCTGGCAAGCAACTGCCACCGGTTTGAAAGCAAAGGGGCTAGAAACCCTCATAAATGCTCGCAACTTGCCTGTTCCGTTCTACCCGAACAATAAATACCCATTCCCAGGGATGCCCAGAGAGGTCGGTGAATCCGATTTGCGCGCGAATATTAGCGTCTAGGCGAAGAACCGATCGCCTTCGTTATGACCATGGCCTTGCATGATCTAGCTAATGTACAGATACCCATGCGCACCATAGATATCCGTCGTACTGTCGGCGATAAAATGCGTATTGCTTTCTTGATGAATTTGTAGGTTCAACTGTTCTACAGACTGCGCGCCAAAGTCTGCGAGCGATAAGCCAGAGAACGTGACGGCGTGGGAGACGCCCTCAGTAGGCAGCGCAGTACCATCTGCCCGCAAACCTTCGAACGTCAGGGTCAGGCCCGCATAACCCAGCGCACCCGTTTGATTTTCGGCAGCCGATACTCGGCTCACGCCATCGCGCCAACCCCAGATCGTCAAACGATCCTCTCCCTGCTCAAAGTCTGTGATCGTGGACCAAGAAGATTCCGCAAGTCTACCGTCCAAAAAGAAAGTGTCTCGCCCCGCTCCGCCCGTCATAAATAGCGAACCCGTTCCGGTCAGGACGTCATCTCCGCCCAAGCCATCAATTGCTTTGTTGCCTGTTGCCTGCAAGGCCACGAAATCGTTTGATTCAGAAGCTGTCAAGACTAGCACTTCCGTTGAGTCGATCAACTCATACGCCAAACCGAGCGAGGCGTTTCCATTAAATATCGTTGGCAACAAATAGCCACCCGTGAGTGTAGGGGAAGCAAAGAGAGGAGTCTCTGTCATGATCCTCATTAACTCGTCATAAAAGAAATACTGCTCGTCCCCTCCGTCCCCGAGAAAAGCGAACAGCTCGATACTCACGAGCGTCTTAGTCTGTGCAGCGCTGCGTATCATGACCGTTAGGCCATCGGCGGACAATCCAACACTAGAGATAGCGGTCGACGCAAAATCAAACCCAGCGATATCCATTCCAGCGCCACCATCTACATAATCATTTCCTGCTTTGAGGGCGATGATATCCGCCCCGTCACCCGCATAGATCACATCGTCACTGTCCCTTCCATACAAAAAGTTGTCGTCTTGTCCACCCCAGACAGGCATTCCCTCAATCTGGCTGGCTAATTGACCTTGATTGCCCCACCCTATTTGGTGATAAGTGTTATCTGCACTGTCACGAAAAACAAGATAGTGATAGAGGTTGCCAGCACCTTGTGCAGGATTGAGAATCAAGTCTTCCGTTAGGGTTCTTGCGGACTTCGTCCAGCCAACAGGGAGCACCGAGGCGTCAAACGCAGAAC
>JBIPLT010000031.1:0-17184 GCA_044368255.1 Flavobacteriales bacterium | reverse complement strand
CCCCAACATTTGATGTGGATGAAAATTCATTGGAGGTTGGGATGGGGTTGATGGCGTGGATGATTTTGAAATAATTTGAAAATGAGATAATGTGTAAATTTCGGAAAGTAGAATGGTTTTTATTTCAGCGAAAGTTGTGCGATCGATAATTATCGGGACAGAGAGACCAACGCGCTTAAAACCCACCAACTAATAACGAAAAACTTCTTCTCAATTCAACTCCACATTATAAATATTCCCATTCACAGTAACCGTTGCAGCATTGTCGCATGAACCAGTTCCGAAATCAATCAAACGAGGCGAAACATTATCGGGTGTTACTTCAATTATACCACTCACCATCCAAGCACAACTTAATTCTAGTCGCACAGGTGTTGTTGTAGAAGCTACAAAATGATTTCCTGTTCTGCTTACGCCATCCATGGTTCCCGAAATTTCATAAATATCATCTGATAAAATGGCTGTAGATTCTCCATTTATCCATTCGCGAGTACGATTGCTATCAAACGTAATATTCCATGATCCATCTGCAGCGTTTATCATTGCATTATTAATAACAACCGTGTACCATAAATTTCCGTCAGAATTATGACCTTTATTCGTTACCACTTTTGTGCCTTCAATTTTATAATCATTTAAATAATAATTACTCGGAGTAATAGTAATAACAGAAAGTGAATCTCTGTATTTTCCAGTAAAAGTGGCGTTGATTATTCCTCTACGATTTCTGCCGTCACCACCCAAACAATTCGTAGATCCGAAATTGATAGAAACGGTCATTGGGAAAGCTACAGTATCTACAGTAACAGTAGCGCAACCTAAATTCAAATTAGTTGCACGCAATCCGCTTTCATTTTCCATTACTTCGGTGAGTAAATTGGAAACATCGTTAAAAGCAATATCAGCTAAAGCAAAATCTTGCGCAGCTTTTGTATCACGGTCTTCATCACGAACGGATTTACGACAGGAGAAAATCAGAGCGAGAACGAGAGCGAAGGCGAAGAGTGGTTTCATAAAATTTATGGTTTAAAGTTCAAGGTTTAAAGTGGAATACATTAGTTGAAGTTAACGATTTTTTCTGAAATATCTGTAAATCACCATTGGGAAAATATTTTTTTCATCAGATTTTAAATCTAACATTAATTCTTTTTCCCAGTTAGTAGAATCAATTTCTGGAAAATAAGTATCTGCCTCAGGGGATACCTCTACATGTGTAATCAGCATTTCATCCACCAAATTTTTCTCTAAACATTCCTTATAAATCTGTCCACCACCAATGATAAAGCATTTTTCTGCTCCCGAATTTTTTGCTTTCTCCATCGCTTCTTCCAAACTATTTACCACCATCGCTCCAGTAGCCAAATAATTTTTATCTCTAGACACCACAATATTTGTTCTGTTGGGTAAGGGTCTGAATTTTTCGGGAATAGATTCGTAATTTTTTCTACCAGTGATGATGATATTTCCTGAGGTTTGTTCTTTGAAGAATTTCATATCAGCAGGTAAATGCCAGAGCAGATTATTGTCTTTTCCGATGGCATTATTTTGAGCGATAGCGACTATGAGGATGGTTTGCATGGGGACAAAATTAGCGAATTACTCGCTTCGCTCATGAAAAAGTTAGCCAATTAGCGAATGAGCGAATGAAAGAAATGTTCGAAAAAACTTTAAACCTTAAACCTTAAACTTTTAACTTTTGCTATCTTCGTCCCATGATCATCGTTACAGGCGCAGCAGGATTCATCGGAAGTTGTTTGGTGGGGAAACTCAATCAAGAAGGTTTCTATGATATTGTGGTGGTGGATGATTTCTCTAAACACGAAAAAGATCATAATCTCAAAGGAAAAAGATTTTCTCAAAAAGTAGAACGTTCACATTTTTCTAAATGGTTGGATGAAAATGAAAAGCTCGTGCAATTTATTTTTCATTTAGGAGCTAGAACCGATACCACTGAATTTAACACAGAACTTCTCAATGAATTGAATCTCGATTATTCCAAAATGGTTTGGGAGAAATGTGTGAAATATGGTTTACCATTGGTGTATGCTTCTTCGGCAGCAACTTATGGTGGTGGAGAATTTGGCTATGATGACGAACATTCTCTCAGTGAAAAACTACAACCGCTCAATCCATACGGAATTAGCAAAAATGAATTTGATAAATGGGCTTTGAAACAAGAGAAAAAACCTTATTTCTGGGCGGGATTGAAATTTTTTAATGTCTATGGCCCCAATGAATATCATAAGGGAAGAATGGCTTCCGTGATTCTTCATTCATTTAATCAGATTCAAGAAAAAGGTGCCGTGAAATTATTTCGTTCACATCATTACAATTACAAAGACGGAGAACAATTGCGTGATTTTGTCTATGTAAAAGATGTGGTGAATGTTTGTTATTTTTTAATGCATCATCGAAAAGATAATGGAATTTATAATTTAGGTTCTGGAAAGGCACGAACATTTTTAGATTTAGTGAATGCAACATTCAAAGCATTGGATAAATCTCCGAATATTGATTTTATGGATACACCTATCGATATCCGAGATAAATACCAATATTTCACAGAGGCGAACATGAAAAAAATGAAGGCTATCGGTTATGAAATTCCTTTTCATTCATTAGAAGAAGGAGTAACTGATTACGTGAAGAATTATTTAATCAATAAGAATTATTTCTGATTAAGCCGTTGCCTTCAGCCAGCGGATAAAAATGCAAGATTGTATTTTTCAGAATTAGCCGTTGGCTTCAGCCAGCGGATTTAGTGTAAAATGTGTTTAACGGCTTTAGCCGAATTGTATTTTTTGTTATGAGCCTTTGGCTTCAGCCAAAGGAAATAATGCACGAACGCATTTTAACGGCTTTAGCCGAATAGATTTTTCTTTTTAAACGTTGGCTTAAGCCAATTTTTTTGAATGATATTGTTTGGCTAAATCCAATTCGCGCTGCCTATTTTTTATTCCGTTGGCTAAAGCCAACGGCTATTTTATTCTCTCCGACAAACTCAATAGTTCATCCTTTACAATTCTCAAACGAATAACGATTTCTTTTATTTCTTCTGGTTTAAATTCCTTCGTTGCTAATTTTTCTTCGGTTTGATGTGGCTTCTCAACGAAATGTTCTTCGTCTTTCCAATTCTTTAATTTTTCTTTCGCGCCATGAAGAGTATGTCCTTCACCTTTCACTAAAATGAAAATTTTCTTGAAATTCTCTAAATCTTCAGCCGAAAAAAGACGGTTACCTTTTTTATTTTTACTAGGCTTGATGATATCAAATTCCTTTTCCCAAAAACGAATCAAAGAAGTATTCACACCAAACATGGCTGCCACTTCTCCAATGGAGTAATACAATTTTTGAATTTCCCTCTCCTTATAAGGCATGGTCAAATATAAGGAAAAAGGCAATAGGCAAATAGCCACTTAGTCAAATAGTGAAGAAACCAAATAGTTATAAGATTAACCTTAATTTAAATACAAACTTATTTGTAGAAAGCATTAAATAAAGAATTTGGAATAGATGTGTTCTAAATTCTATTGCCTATGTGGCTACTTGACTATTGCCTAATCAAAAGAAGCACTTCCGCCACCTGAAGCCTTCAGCATTTCTTCGTATTCGGCAGGCTTTAAATCATTGAAATAATAATTCACAGGATTTACTTTTTCACCGTTTTTAATTACTTCATAATGTAAATGTGGAGCAGTAGATTTTCCAGTACTACCGATTAAACCTATTACTTCTCCGCGTTTCACTTTCTGTCCGATTTTAGATTTGAATTCACTCAAATGCGCATACATCGTTTTATAACCAAAACCATGATTGATTAAAACAATATTCCCGTATCCCCAAAAATTAGATTCTACATTTTCTACTACACCATCTCCAGTAGCATAAACGGGTCTTCCCGTTTTACTTGGAAAATCCATACCGGTATGCATGGCACGAGTTCTATAAATTGGATCTATTCTCCAACCATAACCACCAACACCAGCAGTTAAATCTTTATTGGCAACAGGCATAATAGCGGGGATACAATGCAACATTTCCTCTTTTCTTTTCGCTAATTTTTTTACTTCATCAAAAGATTTCGTTTGCCCATACATCTTCTTTGAAATACGATCTAGTTTTTTTCGAGTAGAAATGATTAGTTCACTATTTTCAAATCCTTCTAAATCTTTATAACGATTACTTCCACCGGTTCCCATTTCTCGTTTATTAGTGGGATAGGGCTTTGCTTCTAAAATTACTCGATACAAATTATCATCCCTTTTTTGAATGTCGTTGAGAACTAATTCCATTTCTAACATTCGCTCATTGATCAACTGATATTGGTACTTCCATTTCTCTATTTCACGTCTTTGCGCTCTTTCTTTGGGTGATTTTATGAATGAAAAGGCGAATATTACCACAATGGTAGCAAATACAATTCCACCAGCAAACCAAGGAAGAGCCGCTTTTACACTGTCTTTCCAAGATGTATCAACCGTTTCGTAGTTAAGTGTGTGAGGATTATATTTATATTTTGCCTTGCTCATTCTTATTTTTCACTAAGGGCACGCTAATTTAGTCAAATCGTATAAATTTGCAAGTCTGAAGCGGGCCGATATAAGCCTTATTTAGGAACTTTTAACAAGAAAAAGCCAAAATCGACAAGCCAAAAGTCAAAAGTAGAAATCGGAATTGACGAATATTAATGAAGAATGAAAAATTAAAAAACGAATAACGAAAAATATAAAATGACATCTAAAGAAATACGCCAAGCGTTTCTCGACTATTTTAAATCGAAACAACACGAAATTGTTCCTTCTGCGCCAATGGTGATTAAGAATGATCCCACATTGATGTTTACCAATGCAGGTATGAATCAATTCAAAGATCTTTTTCTTGGAAATTCTCCTATAAAGTATCCACGTATTGCCGATACCCAAAAATGTTTGCGCGTTTCAGGTAAGCATAATGATTTGGAAGAAGTGGGTGTAGATACTTATCATCATACCATGTTTGAGATGTTGGGTAATTGGAGTTTCGGAGATTATTTCAAGAAAGATGCCATCAAATGGAGTTGGGAATTATTGACAGAAGTTTATAAAATCGATAAATCAAAATTATACGTTACCGTTTTTGAAGGCTATGAAAAAGAAAATCTCGCTTTTGATCAAGAAGCGTATGATGAATGGAAAAAATATATTTCAGAAGACAGAATCATTCGCGGAAATAAAAAAGATAATTTCTGGGAAATGGGAGATACGGGTCCTTGTGGTCCATGCTCAGAAATTCACGTAGATATTCGTACAGACGAAGAAAAGAAAAAACAAGACGGTAAAGAATTAGTCAACGCTTCACATCCGCAAGTAATTGAAATTTGGAATAATGTTTTCATGGAATTCAATCGTAAAGCAGATGGCTCATTGGAGAAATTACCAGCTCAGCATGTGGACACCGGAATGGGTTTTGAAAGATTATGTGTGGTTTTACAAGGGAAACAATCGAATTACGATACCGATGTTTTTTCTCCTATCATTGAGAAAATTGAAAAATTATCGGGATTAAAATATAAATCCAACGATCATCACAAGCAAGCTGAAATCGTTAACATAGGAATGCGTGTGATTGCCGATCATATTCGAGCAATTTCATTTTCTATTGCAGATGGACAACTTCCATCCAATACAGGTGCTGGTTATGTGATTCGAAGAATTTTAAGAAGAGCAGTGCGTTACGGGTATCAATCATTGGGATTGAAAGAACCTTTTATGCATCGTTTAGTTCCGATTTTAGCGCATCAAATGGGCGATGCATTCCCAGAACTGGAAGCGCAAAAATTATTGATTGAAAAAGTAATTCGAGAAGAAGAACAAGCTTTTTTCCGTACACTCGAAAACGGGTTAAAACAGATTGATCAAATTTGTATTGATTTAAATACCAAAAAGCAAAAAACCGTTAGCGGAAAAGTTGTTTTTGAATTGTATGATACATTTGGTTTTCCATTAGATCTTACTTCATTAATTGCTCGCGATTATGAATTAGAGATTGATGAAAAAGAATTTGAAGCCGAATTAGAAAAACAAAAAAATCGTTCTCGTCAGGCTGCAACGGTAGAAACGGAAGACTGGATAGAACTTTTTAAAGGTGAAAGCGAAGAATTTATAGGTTATGATCATACAGAAACCAGTATTAAAATTTCTAAATACAGAAAAGTAAAAGCCAAAGGAAAAGAGCAATTCCAATTAGTTTTTGATAAAACTCCTTTTTATCCAGAAGGTGGTGGACAAGTAGGTGATACGGGTTATATCGAATCGGGGAATGAAAAAATAGTGATAACAGACACTAAAAAAGAAAATGGAATCATCATTCATTTTGCGGATAAATTGCCGCAAGGAATAGATTCTGCTTTTCATGCAGTAGTAAATGCAGATAAACGACAATTAACCGCTTCTAATCACTCAGCAACCCATTTGTTACATGAAGCATTGCGCGAAGTGTTAGGCACGCATGTGGAACAAAAAGGATCATTGGTAAATGCAGATTATTTGCGTTTCGACTTTTCGCATTTTTCAAAAATGACAGAAGAGGAATTGGGTAAAGTAGAAAAAATGGTGAATGAAAAAATTCGTCAGAATTTACAATTGGAAGAAAAACGAAATACACCCATCGAAGAAGCAAAAAAAATGGGAGCGATGGCATTGTTCGGAGAGAAATATGGAGAAACAGTACGTGTAATTAAGTTTGGTTCATCTGTAGAATTATGCGGAGGAATCCATATCAAAGCCACAGGAGAAATCGGACATTTTAAAATTGTTTCAGAAAGTGCAGTAGCAGCAGGAATTCGAAGAGTTGAAGCGATTACTTCTGTGAAGGTAGACGAAGCCATTCATGAACAAGAGAATAAATTAAAAGAGATTACCAATTTGCTTAAAAATCCAAAAGATACAGTAAAAGCAATTCGTGATTTGATGGATGAAAATCATTCTTTGCAAAAACAATTGGAAGCATTTCAAAATGAAAAGGCTCAATTGGTGAAGAATGAATTATTGCAAAAAGTAAAAAAGCAAGGTGATGTAAATGTGCTTTTTGAAAATGTTTCTTTAAATCCGCAACAAATAAAAGACATTGCTTTTCAAATGAAAGAACAGATGGAAAATCTGTTTATGGTTTTAACTTCCGACCAAAATGGCAAACCACAAATTGCAGTTTTAGTTGCCGAATCATTGGTGAAAGATAAAAATCTTCATGCCGGAAATATCGTGAAAGAATTAGCGAAGCATGTGAATGGTGGAGGAGGCGGACAACCGTTTTTTGCTACAGCTGGAGGAACGAAAATGGAGGGGATTGAGGAAGTGTTGAAAGCTGCGGAGAGGATTATATAATTTCGAATTTCGGATTTTTTGGAAATGTGTTTTTGTATTCGAAATTCCAAATTCGACATTCGAAATATTCCTTATACCGCCACTGCCGCCTTAATATGCGGATGAGGATCGTAATTCTCCAATTTAAAATCTTCTAATTTAAAAGAGAAAATATCTTTTACTTCAGGATTAATCCACATGGTTGGAAGTGGACGGCAATCACGTGATAATTGCAATTTCGCTTGTTCGATATGGTTAGAATATAAATGAGCATCACCAAAAGTGTGAATGAATTCTCCTAGTTTCAAATCACAAACCTGTGCCATCATCATAGTGAGTAATGCGTATGATGCAATATTGAAAGGAACTCCTAAAAATGTATCGGCACTACGTTGATACAATTGACAAGATAATTTTCCGTCAGCTACATAAAATTGAAATAAAGAATGACAAGGAGGTAATTTCATTTTATCGATATCCGCCACATTCCATGCACTAACAATTAATCTTCGTGAATCCGGATTCTTTTTAATTTGATTCACCAAATTCGTAATTTGATCGATATGTCCACCATCAGGAGTTGGCCAACTTCTCCATTGATGTCCGTAAACAGGACCTAAATTTCCATTCTCATCTGCCCATTCATCCCAAATACCTACACCGTTTTCTTTTAAATATTTGATGTTCGTATCACCTTGTAAAAACCAAAGTAATTCAACAATGATAGATTTTAAATGCAATTTTTTGGTGGTCACACATGGAAATCCTTTATTCAAATCAAAACGCATCTGATAGCCGAATACAGAAGTGGTACCTGTTCCTGTGCGGTCGGTTTTGGTGGTTCCGTTATCTAAAATGTGTTGAAGTAGTTGGTGATATTGTAGCATACTGTTTTTAAAGTAGTGTAAAATTACATCGTATAAATCGAAATATAAGATTGGATTTTTCAACTCAGGCTAATAGTTATTAACTATGCGAACCAATGTTAAAATATGTTATGTAAACTTGAAACAGATTTATGAGTGAAAAACAGACGATAAGACTTGCCGAGCTAAAAGATTTAAATTCTATTGTGGAAATTTATAATCTTTCTATTCCTGGTCGTTTAGCTACGGCCGATACCGAGCCAGTAACTGTAGAGTCGCGTTTGGAATGGTTTCATTCGCATAACGAGAAACGACCGTTGTATGTGGTGGAGGAAACGGTAGGTTCGACAGGTTCAGTCACCAAAACTAACTCAACTAACCAAACTAACTTAACTAACACAACTAATATAATAGCCTTTCTTTCTTTCAAATCTTTTTATGGCCGTCCTGCTTATTCTATCACTGCCGAAATCGGAATTTATATTCATCCCGATGATCAGAAAAAAGGATTAGGAAAAATTTTATTACAAAAAGCCATTGATATTTCTCCCGAATTGAAACTTGAAAATTTATTAGGATTTATTTTTGGACACAACGAACCAAGTATAAAACTTTTTAGAAATTTTGGATTTACCGAATGGGGAACACTGAAAGAAGTGGGGAAGATGGATGGGAAGTATGTTGATTTAATCATTTTTGGAAAAAAGATTTAGCCACTAATTTGCACGAATCGCACGAATTTTTATTCGTGAAATTAGTGTAATTCGTGGCGATAAAAAATATGAAACTTTGCATTGCCGAAAAGCCCTCTGTTGCGAAAGATCTCGCAGCCGTTCTTGGAGCCAACACCAGACGTGATGGATATTTCGAGGGAAACGGCTATTGCGTCACCTGGACATTCGGACATTTATGCACACTAAAAGAACCCGAAGATTATTCTCCTCAATGGAAATCTTGGAGTTTAAATTCTTTACCAATACTTCCACCTAAATTCGGAATCAAATTGATTAAGAATTCGGGTGTAGAAAAACAATTTGCTACGATTGAAAAATTAGTTCAGCAATGCGAAGAAGTAATTAATTGTGGTGATGCTGGGCAAGAAGGAGAATTGATTCAACGCTGGGTTTTATCTAAAGCGAAAAACACGAAACCGATTAAGCGTTTATGGATTTCTTCCTTAACAGAAGAAGCGATCAAGGAAGGTTTTCAAAAATTACGACCTGGAAAAGATTTTGAAAGATTATTTGCAGCTGGAAATTCTCGTGCTATTGGTGATTGGTTACTTGGGATGAATGCCACAAGATTATTTACATTAAAATATGGCGGATACAAACAAGTGCTTTCTATTGGAAGAGTGCAAACTCCAACTTTAGCCATGATTGTTCAACGACATTTAGAAATAGTGAATTTCAAACCCGAAACGTATTGGGAATTAGCAACGATTTATCGCGGAGTTACTTTCAATTGTACAGAGGGAAAATTCAATGAAAAAGAAAAAGCAGCTGGATTTTTAGCGGAAATAAAATTATCGGAATTTACAGTGGCATCTGTTCAAGTAAAAAAAGCGAATGAACTTCCGCCCAGATTATTTGATTTAACATCGATACAAGTAGAATGCAACAAAAAATTCGGTTTATCTGCCGATGAAACGTTGAAAACGGTTCAATCACTCTATGAAAAAAAATGGGTGACTTATCCGCGTGTGGATACCACTTATCTTTCGGATGATATTTATCCAAAAATTCCTGGAATTTTGAAAGGAATGAAAGGATATGATGCTTTAGTCGCACCACTTCTCGCAGATAAAATTCGCAAATCGAAAAAAGTTTTTGATAATACAAAAGTTACCGATCACCATGCAATCATTCCAACCGGAATTGCACCTTCGGGAGCAACTTATGATGAATTGCGAGTGTATGATATGATTGCAAAAAGATTTCTTTCTGTTTTTTATCCTGATTGTGTGGTATCCAATACAACCGTTTTGGGAAATGTAAAAGAATTAGAATTTAAAGTTACTGGTAGACAAATTTTAGAAGCGGGCTGGAGAATTGTTTACGGAGTAGAAGAACCCGATGAAAATGAGAATGAGAAACAGAGTGAGAATGATAATAAGCAAGTTTTACCAAAATTTATAGAGGGAGAAAAAGGTCCGCATGAACCAACGCTGAGTGAAAAACAAACTTCTCCACCTAAACAATTTACGGAAGCTACGTTGTTACGCGCAATGGAAACAGCGGGAAGGCAGGTGGACGATGAGGAATTACGCGAGCTAATGAAGGATAATGGAATTGGCCGACCATCAACTAGAGCCAACATTATTGAAACGATTATACGAAGAAATTACATCAAGAAGGAAAAGAAAAATTTAGTTCCAACGGATACAGGAATAAAATTAATTCAAATCATACAATCTGACTTATTAAAAAGCGCCGAGCTTACTGGACAATGGGAACGTAAATTGCGAATGATTGAAAAAGGCGAATACGAAGTGGATACTTTCAAGGATGAATTAACATCAATGGTGGTGAATTTAATTGCTGAAGTAAATGCGACTGTGGTTACACATAAGATATTTGCAGTTACAGAAGCCAATAGCCAACAGCCAATAGGCAATAGTGAAGAGAGAAAAAAGGAAAAAGGAACAAAGAGCAAAGAACAAAGATTGGAGACTCCAAACGAAAAACAAACTATTTCACGACCGAAGGAAGTAAAAACAAAAAACGAAAAAGTAGTTTTTGATCCCAATAAAATTATTTGTCCAAAATGTAAATCTATCGGACTTCTCCAAGGTAAATCCGCCCTAGGTTGCAGCAATTGGAAAAACGGTTGTGATTTTAAAATTCCCTATGAAATAGGAGGAAAAAAAATGACGGGCGCCATCATTGAACAATTAATTTCTAAGGGAAAATCTGGTTTACAAAAAGATTTGAAAGATAATGGTAGAGAGGGAGAAGGGTATTTTAAGATTGAGAATTTTATAGTAAAAGTAGAGTGGAAGGGTTAATTAACTATTCTTTGATAAGTCACAATTACCATAGATTTTCCCTCATTAATTACGCGAACTAATTGACATTTATTCTTATCTAATTTTTTAAACATTGCTTTATAAGGGATGTAGATATAGGCGTATTCAGTCTCAAAATCATTAATCTTTTCAATTTTAGCAGGCTCAAATTTATATTTTATTCCTTCTTTATTTGTCAAATCCATCATTATTGTATCATTGTTGAATTCATAAGTAAATGAGTTTGGTTCTTTATTTAGCCTATTGAATTTGGCGGAATCGATTTTTGGCACTAAATTTTCAGGATCATAAGTATCAATTGAAATTAACTTCCATTTTCCAATTATATATTCATAATTGTTTTTATAAGATTTACATCCTATAATGGAATGAAGCAAAATTATGGAACTAAGTTTCATCTACGCACTCTTCACTTCCACATTCGGACTAATCTTCTTCACCAATCCTTGCAAAACTTTTCCTGGTCCCACTTCAATATAATTCGTAGCACCATCATTGGTCATTGCTAAAACGGATTGTGTCCAACGCACAGGAGCAGTTAATTGCGAGATTAAATTTTTCTTTATTTCATTTGGGTCCGACACAGCACTTGCGGTTACATTTTGATAAACTGGGCAAGTGGGCGTATTAAAATGAGTGGAATTGATTGCTGCTTCTAATTCTACTCTTGCAGGTTCCATACAAGGTGAATGAAAAGCTCCGCCCACAGGTAATAATAAGGCACGTTTGGCTCCTGCTGCTTTTAATGCTTCACAAGCTTTATTAACTGCATCTATTTCTCCAGAGATAACTAATTGCCCAGGACAATTATAATTGGCAGCCACCACAATTCCCGAAATAGTTTTACAAATTTCTTCCACTTTCGCATCTTCCATTCCTAAAACCGCTGCCATTGTACTTGGATTTATTTCACAAGCTTTTTGCATAGCCAAAGCACGTTTATAAACTAATTGCAAGGCGTCCTCGAATGATAAAGTTCCATTTCCTACCAAGGCAGAAAATTCTCCGAGAGAATGTCCTGCCACCATATCAGGTTTGAAATTTTCTCCCAATGTTTTTGCTAAAATCACCGAATGCAAAAAAATAGCAGGTTGTGTTACTTTGGTTTGTTTCAATTCTTCATCGGTTCCTGTGAACATGATATCAGTAATGCGAAATCCTAAAATGGAATTCGCTTTCTCAAAAAGTTCTTTGGCAAGTGGATTGGATTCATATAAATCTTTTCCCATTCCTACGAATTGAGAACCTTGGCCCGGAAAAATATAAGCTGTTTTCATGCTTTTTAATTTGTTTGGCGAATATAAAATAATTTGAGAATTGAATAAAGATGAATTTGTTGCTAATTACTTAACTTGTTGATTACCTAATCAAATATTTTTACAGGAATGTGCAATAAAAACATACCATGGTATAATACCGACAATTTGAAAGCAGCAAATTACTTTCGGTCTAAACCGGAAATAGTAGATTCCGACCATAATTTTACGAATGGGATTCAAAATTAATCCTACATTTATATCCATAAAATTTGGAGGTATGAAAAAGGTGTTTTTAATGGCCTTGATAGGTTTGTTTTATTTTTCTGGCGCATTGTTGGCCGACAAGACCGGAGTGGGTGCAGAAAGAAATCAAGATAGAACCGGATCACCAGTGGCAACTAGCTCCACTCAACAATGTAATAATTGCCATTCGGGAGGTAATTTCAATGCCGCTATTAATATTCAACTCAAAGATGTCGATGGAAATGTAGTTACCGAGTACAATGGTGGAGAAACGTACACCTATGAAGTGTTGATTACAGGTTCAAGCGCGCGATACGGATTCCAATCGGTTGCCTTACTTAATTCAAACGCAAACGCAGGCAACTTGGCGATCAATTCATCAAATGCAAGGATTACTAATATTGGTACCAGAAAATATGCAGAACATAACAACCCAAGTACAACCGGTTTATTTGTGATGAATTGGACTGCACCTGCAACTGGTTCGGGTACCGTAAAATTTTATGCCTCCGGAAATTGTGTTAACAATAATAATACCGCTAGCGGAGATCAACCGGTATTGTCGGCGCCCTTAACCATTACTGAAAGTGTATTTTCGGGAGTGGGAGAATTATCTTCCGATCAATTGATTTCTGTTTTCCCAAATCCGGCCGAACATATTTTGACCATTAACATTCCTGAGAATAAAATCGTGGAAGTTCAAATGGTTGACGTTACTGGTAAAGTTGTTTATCAAGAATCTTCTCTTGAGAATCAAAATACTATTGATATTTCTCATCTGGAAAAAGGCATTTTTTTCATTAGTTTTTCTGGAGATATCACTGCCACTAAGAAATTCATTAAAAAATAATTTATGAGAATCACTTTGCTAATTCTTTTTTCAAGCCTATTCAGTTCCGTTTTCATTCTTAGTTCGTGTACCAAAGACAGCGAAGAAAAAAAATTGGAAAACTTTCGTTATTGTAAGGATAGCTTGGTATCTTTTTCTGCTAATGTACAACCTATCTTGTCGCAGGATTGTGCAAGTTGCCATACGGGAGCAAGTGCCGAAAATGGAGTAGAACTAGATTCGTACATTGGTGTTACTACCACGGTCACCCCTGAATTATTAATCGATTGCATGAAACATACTAATGGTGCCATTCCAATGCCACAAGGAAAACCAAAATTGAATGATTGTAAAATTGCTACCATACAAAAATGGATTTCAGAAGGAATGCTGAATAACTAACTCTTGAGCGCAGTGAAAAATTAATTTAGAATTTAGAATTAAAAATTATATAATGAAGAAGAAGATAATTTGGGGAATAGTTATAGTGGGATTAGGTGTTGGAGCTTATTTTGCATATTATGCTTTTAGTGAATTCAATCGAGTTCCTAAAACTGCTGAAGATTTGGCAACGGATATGAAAGTGGACGCAGAAACAGTAATGCAAGAATTTATAAAAGATGTTGATGTAGCAAGTAAAAAATACAATGAAACGGTAATTGAAATATCGGGCACGATTGTTGAAATGCAAACAGAAGATGAAAATGATTTAAGTGTTTCATTAGAAACTACTGCTACGGATGATTTAGGTATTGGAAGAAGTGTTCGAGTAACAATGATTCCTAAAATGGCGGATGTTTTAAAAAAATATAAATCTGGCGAAAAAATTACAGCAAAAGGTATTTTCAATGGATTTGATATAGATCTTGTTTTTAATATGGGCGTAATTGTAGAATAGAAATAATAAATAAAAAATAATATCATGAAGAAATTAATCCTACTCCTTTTTATTTTACCAACCACTTTATTCGCACAGGATAAGTATTATACAAAATCTGGAAAAGCATCTTTTTATTCTGCTACTTCTGTTGAAGATATTGAAGCGACCAATAAGAGCGTTACTTCTGTTCTGGATTCCAAGACAGGAAAAATCGAATTCTCTATGTTGATTAAATCTTTTGAATTTGAAAAGGCGTTGATGCAAGAACACTTCAATGAAAATTATATGGAATCTGAAAAATATCCGAAAGCTACTTTCAAAGGTGATATTGTTGATGTAAAAGATTTGGATTTGAAAAAAGACGGTACGTATGAAACGAAGGTGAAAGGAAAATTAACTATTCACAATGTGGCAAAAGATGTGGAAGAAACTGCTAAATTCACAGTGAAAGACGGTAAGATTTCTGCCAAATGTGATTTTAAAATCAAATTGAAAGATTACGGAATCGAAGATCCAACCATGATCGGTAAAAAAATTGCAGAAGAAATTTCCATTAAGATTTCCATTTCAGAATACCAAGCTTTGAAAAAATAAATAAAAACTCATCTGTCATCCTAAGCGGAGTCGAAGGGTGATTTAATAGCAACAAATTTTCATGCTTCAACTCCGTGTTGCATGATATAAATTTATGAGATGAAAAAAATATTCTACATTCTTCCATTTTTAATTTTTAATTTTTCATTTTTAAATTCATCTTCTTCCCAAGATCTTCTCTCGGAGCTAGGTGATTCAGACGAAAAATTTTATGTGAATGCCAGTTTTAAAAACAGTAAAGTTATCAATGCGCAATCATTGGAAACTACCAAGAACGGTGAATTGGATTTTAAAATTCAACATCGTTTTGGAACAGTAAATGGCGGCTTGTATGAATTATTCGGATTGGATAATGCTTCGATGCGTATGGGATTTGATTACGGAATTAACGACCGTTTACAAGTTGGAATTGGTAGAAGCACCTATGAAAAAACAGTGGATGGTTGTTTAAAAGCGCGTTTACTTTGGCAAACCGATGGAAGCGAAAGAATGCCGATTTCTGTTTTATGGTACTCAAGTATGTCGGTAAATACCCTACGTTACGATAATCTTGCTTATGAACGTGATTTTGTTTCTCGATTGAATTATGTTCATCAATTGATCATCGGCAGAAAATTCTCTTCCAAATTTTCATTAGAAGTTTTACCAACCATTCTTCATCGCAATTTTGTAATGACGAATGAAGAAAAGAATACGGTTTTCTCTACCGGAATGGCCGCTCGTGTAAAATTGACGCAACGTCTTTCTTTGAATGGCGAATATTTTTACGTGATGCCCGGACAATTGAATCCGGCTTATTTTAATTCACTCTCGTTGGGTGTTGATATCGAAACAGGCGGACATGTATTTCAATTGCATCTCACCAATTCGGCCGCGATGTTGGATAAAGCTTATATCGGTGAAACCAATGGTGATTGGACCAAAGGAGATATTTATTTCGGATTTAATTTATCAAGGGTTTTTACGATAAAGAAACCGAAAAAAGTGGAGGAATAATATTTAGTGCGGACGTCACGCTGATGTCATTTCAGCGTTTGTTTTTTGGCATTAAGCTCTTTTTCCTACCTTCGCCTCATGAAATCTCGCTCTAATATTCCCTTATTACTTTTATTGCTTTTCACCTATATTCTTGCGCAATTGGGATGGTGGGCATTTCTAATTACCAAACTCACCAATGTAGTATATGCCGATAATCCCAAATTAGATCAACGTGTTTGGATGGTTTGGGGTGAAGGTTTAGTGTTTGCTTTACTTCTTTTCATTGGATTTATTTTTACGTATAAAGCTTATCTCAAAGAATTGTATCTCGCCCGTCAACAAAAAAACTTTTTACTCTCTGTTACGCATGAACTAAAAACACCAGTTGCTTCTCTAAAATTGCTTATTGAAACATTACAAGCACGTGAATTGAATGAAGAACAGAAAAAACTTTTCTTGAATAATGCACTTTCAGATACCGATAGATTAAATGTTTTAATCGAAAATATTTTGCAATCGGCTCATATGGATTCGGGAAATTTCCCTATTCATAAAACGAAAATTAATGTTTCTAAATTGATCAAGGATAACTTGAAGAGTATGGAAACTTCAATTGGTAAAAATCATCGTTTTCATCTGGAAATAAACCCTGAAATTTTTGTGGAAGCCGATCAGCAAGCGATAATTTCTATACTCATCAATTTAGTAGATAATGCAGTAAAATACTCTCCCAAAGATGCTGAAATTAGTGTGAAATTGGTTTCCACTTCTAATACATTTCAATTAATAGTTTTAGATCAAGGGCAAGGAATTAAAAAAGAAGATCGCAAAAAAATATTTGAAAAATTTATCCGTATTCAAAATGAAGAAACTCGTTCTACCAAAGGAACGGGACTTGGATTATACATCGTTTCTAATTTAGTGAATAGTCATCATGGAAAAATTGACGTAAGTGATAATTCTCCTTGTGGATCTGTTTTTACGATTGAAATTCCATTAAAGTAAAATCCCGAACTCATTGCTGAATCCGGGATAATTTTTTAAATTTCTAAAGTCTAAAGTCTAAAGTCTAAAGTCTAAAGTCTAAAGTCTAAAGTCTAAAGTCTAAAGTCTAAAGTCTAAAGTCTAAAGTCTAAAGTCTAAAGTCTCCTCTCAATTCTTCTCCCT